>NZ_JBVVQX010000010.1:0-288028 GCF_055811675.1 Mesorhizobium sp. WSM4808 | reverse complement strand
CCCCCCCCCCCCCCCCCCCCCCCCCCCCCCCCCCCCCCCCCCCCCCCCCCCCCCCCCCCCCCCCCCCCCCCCCCACGCTGCTGAGGGACGTTTAGCGGGCCGCGGTCCAGCCCTTGTAGTCCTTCAGGTTCTCGGCCGTGATCAGCTTCGGGTCGAGCAGCACGGTCGGCTCCGCCGGCTTCTTGCCGGCCAGCAGTTCGGCCGCCATCGTCAGCGACTGGCCGGCCATCACGTAAGGATCCTGCGAGGCCGAGGCCTTGATCATCGAGGTGCCGGAGGAGAGTTCCTTCTCGATATCGGGCGCGCCGTCGACGGCGGTGAAGATGAATTCCGAACGGTTGAGCTGCTTGGCCGCAAGCTGGGCGCCGATCGCCGTCGGGTCATTGATGGCAAACACCGCATCGATCTTGTCGAAGCGGGTGAGCAGCGACTGGAACACCTTCAGGCCGCCGTCGCGCGAGCCTTCGGCATTCTGGTCGTCGGAGAGGATCTTGATGTCGGGATGCTGCGCCAGCACGTTCTTGCAGCCCTTCACCCGCTCCAGGATCGAGGACGATGCCGGTCCGTTGAGGATGACGTAGTCTCCCTTGCCGCCGGTGTGGTCGATCAGGTACTTGCAGGCCTCTTCGCCGGCCTTGACGTTGTTGGTCATCACGGTGACGTCGGCGCCCGGCGCCGAAACGTCGAAGGCGGCAACGACGATACCCGCAGCCTGTGCCTTCTTCACCGCCGGCGCGATCGCCTTGGCGTCGACGGCATTGAGCATGATCACGTCGACGCCGGCGGCGATGAACGAATCGACCTGCGAGACCTGCTTGTTGAGGTCATAGTCGGCCGACACCGAGGTCACCTCGACCTTCGGGTTGATCTTCTTGGCCGCGTCCTCGATGCCCTTGATGGTGGCGACGAAGAAGGGATTGCCGAGCAGGCCGACCGAGATACCGACCTTGTTGAGGTCCTTGGCCGAAGCAGGCGCGATGGCGAGCGACGCGAGTGCGACGCCGCAGAGCAGTTTGGCGATGGTCTTCATTGCTTTCCTCCGATTGCCCCGCGCCTCTCACGGTGCGTTACACAAACCGGTCGTTGACGCCGGCGACTAAGGTCAATCACGTTCTTGCTCCTGCCTGGAGCCTGTAGCGGTCGAGGGCGACCGCCACGATGATGACCAATCCCTTGATGATGTACTGCCAGATGTCGGAGACACCGGCCAAGATGAGCCCATTGGAGAGCACCGCGATGATCAGGCCGCCGATCAGCGTACCCCAGATCGAGCCGACGCCGCCGACGAAGCTGGTGCCGCCGAGGATGACCGCGGCAATGGCGTCGAGTTCGTAGGATTGCCCGAGCTGCAAGCCGTTGGCTGCGTAGAGCCGGGCCGCCGACATGGCGCCGCCAAGACCGGCCAGCAGGCCGGAAACGCCATAGACGAAGAGCAGCACCAGCGGCACCTTGATGCCGGTCAGCCGCGCCGCTTCGGCATTGCCGCCGACGGCATAGATCCAGGTGCCGAGCACGGTGCGCTTGAGCACCAGCCAGGACAGCACAACCACCGACAGCGCGATGATGACCAGCCACGGAATGCCGAACAGCGAACCGTTGCCGATGAAATCGAACGGCAGGTCCGAGTTGAACACCGTGGTGTCCTGGCCGAGCAGGCGGGCGACGCCGCGCACCGCGGTCAGCGAACCCAGCGTGACGATGAAGGGCGGCAACTTGATGTAGGCGATGAGCAGCCCGTTGATGAGGCCGAAGCCGAGGCCGACCAGAATGGCCGCCGGCACGCCGAGCAAACCCCAGTCCGGCGCCAGCGACACCATCACCGCCACCATCGCCGATGCGGCGAGGATGGCGCCGACGGACAGGTCGATACCGCCGGTCAGGATGACGAAGGTCATGCCGGCCGCCAGCACGATGTTGATCGACGACTGCTGGGTGACGATCAAGAGGTTGGTCTCGGTCAGGAAGCGGGGGTTCAGGAACTGGAAGCCGGCCGCCAGCAGGATCAGCACCGGCAGCATGCCGAGGGCAGCGAAAGCCGTGCGCAACCGTCGGCTTGTGCCGGTGGCCTGGCCGCCTGCGCTGATCTCGGTCGCCTTGTCGGTCATTGCTGAGCCGCTCCCGTTGCAAGTTCCATGATTTTCTCCTGGCTCAGCGGCTCGCCTTGCGATGCCGTCACCTCGCCCGATATCGTACCGTCGCGCATCACCAGCACGCGGTCGGCGACGCCGATCACCTCGGGCAGTTCGCTGGAGATCATCAGGATGGCGATGCCCTGTTTGGCGAGATTGTCGATCAGCCGGTAGATTTCCGATTTCGCTCCGACATCGACGCCGCGGGTCGGCTCATCGAGGATGACCACCTTCGGCTCGGTTTCGAGCAGGCGGGCGAGCAGCACCTTCTGCTGGTTGCCGCCGGACAGCGAGCCGGCATTGGCCTGCACCGAACTGGTGCGGATGGAGAGATCGGCAACGGCCCTGGAAGCGCGCCTTTCGGCGGCCGCGAAGTCGCGCAAGCCGCCGGCATGCGAATCCCGCGCCAGCACGCCCATGCTGATGTTGTCGGAAATCGACATGTCGAGGAACAGGCCGAGTTCCTTGCGATCCTCGGTCAGATAGGCGATGCCGGCATCGAGCGCCTCGCGCGGCGAGCCGATGGTTACAGGTTTGCCGTCGAGTTCCAGCGTGCCTGACACGCGCCTGTCGGCGCCGAAGATCAGCCGCGCAAGCTCGGTACGGCCGGAGCCGACCAGACCCGCCAGCGCCAGCACCTCGCCCTTGTGCAGGTCGAACGAACAGTTTTTCAGGAGACGGCCGTCGGACATGCCACGCACCGAGAGCGCCACCGCGCGCTTTTCGTCCGGCGGCCGATGATCCTTCTTGTAGAAAGCCGACAGATCGCGGCCGACCATCATCGACACCAGGCGCGAGGCGCTGAGGTCGGCACGCTCGAGCGTACCGACATAGCCGCTGTCGCGCAGCACACTGACGCGATCGGCAAGCTGGTAGACCTCTTCCATGCGGTGACTGATGTAGATGATTGCGATGCCTTGCGATTTCAGCGTCGCGATGACCTCGAACAGCCGGTCGGTCTCGCGCGAGGTCAGCGACGTGGTCGGCTCGTCCATGACGATGATGCGCGCATTGGTCGACAGCGCGCGGGCGATCTCGACCAATTGGCGCTCGCCGAGCGACAGGCTGGAGACCATGTCGCGGGCCGAAAAGGAGACGCCCAGACGCGCGATGATCTCCCTGGCGCGCCGGGTGCACTGGTCGCGGTCGACGATACCGAAGCGTCGCGGCTCGTTGCCGAGGAAGATGTTTTGCGCCACCGTCAGATTGGGCGCCAGCGACAGCTCCTGATAGATCACCGCGACGCCGCTGGCGCGCGCCTTGATCGGATCGCCCGTCGCGGCCGGCATGCCGTCGATCAGGATCTCGCCGCCGGCATCCGGCCGATAGGCGCCTGAAAGCACTTTCATCAATGTCGACTTGCCGGCGCCGTTCTCGCCCATCAGGGCGTGCAGCTCGCCGGCGTGGACGCTGAGCGAGACATCGTGCAGGGCACGGATGGCGCCGAACGTCTTGGAGATGTGCCGCATCTCCAGCACCGGCTGGCGCGCCGTCTCGGCCCTGGCAATCGCACTCATCGCGCGCCTCCCACTGCCACACCAGCGACGCCGCGGTCCATGGTGGCGTCACGCCAATTGCTGCGATAGCCTGCCAACCCGGTGAAACGCGATGCGCGCACCGGCTCCGGAACTTCGGCGGCGAATTCGCGCCCGACGCTCTCGAAGGCGAGCGCCGCGGCACCGGTGGCGCTGCCTTCAAGCGTGGCGCCCTGCAGGAAGGCCTGGCCGGGACGCAACTGCGCCAGCAGCCCGGCGAGCACACCGCCTGTGTTCAGCCCGCCGTCGACGATCACGGTGTTGTTCGAATGGATGAGGTCGAGGCAGAGATCGACCATCAGCGCGACGTAGAGCAGCGCCGCGGCCGCGCGTTCCTCGGCATTGGGCGCGCGCCCGACCAGTCGGCCGGAATGCCCCGACATCGGCCCGCCCGGCGCAAAGCTCGGCAGCGCCATGATGCCGGCATCGATCACCCGCTGCACCACTGGGCCGGCGATCTCGCCTTGCCAGCCGGCGCTGATTGTTGCGAATTCGCGCCCGCCCATGAAGCGGATGGTCGGCACCGGGCCGCCGCCGATATCGACGTTGACCAGCATGTCGCGATGCCGGTCGAGTGCGTCGAGCGGGCAGTCCGGATTGAGCACGATGACCCAGGTGCCGGTCGAAACGACAGTGACCGGGCCAAGCTCCTGCCGGCGATAGGCATGCAGCGCCGCATTCGAGTCATGGACGCCGTTGTGGATGGCGATCGGTCGCGCCGCAGCGCCGAGGTGGTGCTCGCCGATAACGGTGCCGGCGCGCTCGAAGGCAGGCATCCGGTCACGCCAGCCCTGCGCGTCGACCAGCGAGGAAAAGTCTTGGCTGCGCGGCGCCCACAGATGCGAATGGCAGCCGAGATAGGACACTTCCGAGACCGCCCGCCCGCCAAGGCGCCAGCTCCAGTATTGCGGATAGCCGAGGATCAACTTCGACGCAGCGAACGCGTCCGGATCGACTTCCTGCAGCCACAGCATGTGGCGGCCGTAGTTGAAGCCGAGCGGCAGCCGCGGCGAGAACGTCTCGGAAAAGTCAGGAATGCGGCGATCGATCCGTGCGGCAATCTCGGCCGGCGGCTCTTGCTCGTAATCGAGGATCGGATGCGTCAGCGCCGCCTCGTCGACCAAGGCAAAGGTGCAGCCATGGCCCGACACCATGACCCCTTCCACTCCATGACCGTCGACCGCATCGGCAACGGCGCTGAGCGCCCAATGGTGGAGGGCCGCCTCGTCGAGCACGCTGAAGCCGCCTTGGCGCACCCATTTCGGCTGTGTCCGGCGCTCGTCGATGATCCGCCCGTCCTGGCCGAAGACGAAGAGCTTCGAATTGGTCTTGCCGAAATCGAGGACCGCCACCTTCACTGGATGGCTCCCGAGGCTATGCGCACCATGACGCCGGCGTCTTCCAGCATGCGCGCATCTGCGTCGGAGAGGCCGTCATCGGTGACCAGCGTGCCGATGCGGGAAAGCGGCAGCGCGACATTGCGCGCGTGGATCGACAGTTTGCGGCTATCGGCCAGCACCACGATCTGGTCGGCGCAGAGGCTGAGATCGACGATCGAGCGTACCAGCAGCGGGTGCGATTCCATCACGCCTTCCTGGCCAAGGCCTTGCGCGCCGAGAAAGAATTTGGAGGCGTAGAAAGGCACGGCCTGGGTGAGCGAATGGATGATGCCGGGCTCGCGATGCAGGTCACCGCCGGCAACCGTCAGGCTGCAATGGCCGTGATCGCTGAGATAGGCCGCCAGCGGCATCGAGTTGGTGTAGAGGCGGATGTTGCGCTCGGCGAGCTTGACCCCGAGATGGAAGCAGGTCGAGCCGCCATGCACGATGACGGCGTCGCCGTCACGCACCATGGTCGCCGCCAGAGCGGCGATCTGCCGCTTGGCCTCGACCGCAAGGTCGCGGTTCTCGTCATAGGGCCGGGCGTAGGCGACACCGGCCTGGGAAGCGCCGTCGAGTGCCGAGATGCCGCCATAGACCTTCCGCGCTTCGCCGGCTTCGTCGATCCTGTCGATATCGCGCCTGACCGTCGCGGCCGAAACGCCAAGCCGTTCCTGCAGCTCGCGCACCGAAGCGAACGGACGATCCCGCAGCAGTTCGACGATCTGACGCTGGCGGCCGGAGTCGCTCAATTCTTTCCTCCCGGATGCCATTTTCCATGGCAGTTGGTGCAACTTACTCAACATTAGCCAGATTGCAAGCGCGTTTTGATGATAGTATATCACTATTGACGTAGATCACTCGTATCTGCGATATCAGCGCCAATTCGACCCCGGCAACGGGATTTCGCGCAGGACACGGCCGAGCCGTTGGAGGAAAAGCGCCATGGCGACCCAAGCTGATGCGCAGGAACTGGCGGCCTTGCGGGCGCTTTCGGCCAGCATCGGGCAGAGCCCGCACCTGACCCAGGCGGCAGGCGGCAACACCTCGCTGAAAGCCGGCGACACACTGTGGATCAAGGCCTCCGGCACCTGGCTGAAGGACGCGCTCGTCGATGACATCATGGTGCCGGTGGCGATGGCGCCGCTGCTGAGAGCCGTCGAGCAGCGCGATCGCGCCGCCGACCAGCCGCAGGGTTTCACCATTGCAGCGCTCAACCCGCGCGGCCTGCGGCCGTCGATCGAGACCACGGTGCACGCCCTGATGCCGCAGCGCGTCGTTCTGCATGTCCATTGCGTCGACACCATCTCGCTTGCCGTGCAGGCCGATGGCGAGGCCGAGGTCGCCAGGCGGCTCGATGGCATCGAATGGGCCTATGTGCCCTATTTCCGGCCGGGCCTGCCGCTTGCACGCGGCATTGCCGAGAAACTGCGGCCTGGTGTCGACGTGCTGATCCTTGGCAATCACGGGCTGGTCGTCGCCGCCGAAACCGTCGCCGGGGCGGAGCTTCTGCTGCGCCGTATCAGGTCATTGCTGGCCCGGCCGACGCGCGCGACCGCCGCACCCGACCTCGACGCCTTGGCGGCGCTTGCCGGCGGCAGCGGCTACAGATTACCGGCCGATGTCGAAGCGCATGCGGTTGCGCTCGACCCTGAGAGCCGCCGCATGGCGCAGGCCGGCAGCCTCTATCCGGACCACGTCATCTTCCTCGGCCAGGGCTCCGTCGTGGCGAAACCAGGCGAGGCCGTGGCCGATGTCATTGCACGACTGGGCACGTCGCCTGCGGCGATCCTGTTTCCCGGCGCAGGCGTGCTGATGCGCGGCGACGCCAGTGCCGGCGCCGATGCCATGCAACGCTGCCTCGCCGACGTGACGGCGCGCATCGATGTCGCCGCGCGGCTGAACTATCTCACCGCTTCCGAGAATGACGAACTGGTCAACTGGGACGCCGAGCAATATCGCCAGAAGCTCAACGCGGCTGGCGGCTAGCATGGGCATGATGCCACTTGTCATCGGCATCGACATCGGCACATCGGGTGCGCGCGCCGTCGCCATGCGCCCGGATTTTTCCATAGCCGGGCACGCGGCCGTCCCACTCGACAGGTTTGGCAGCGATGGGCGAGCTCCCACGGCGTGGTGGCAAGCGGTCAAGACGGTGCTGACGGAGCTGCTTTCCGGCATCGACCGCACGGCGGTCCGCGCCATCGCCGTTGACGGCACCTCCGGCACGCTGCTGCCGGTCGACGCCGCCGGGCGGCCGCTGGCCGAACCGCTGATGTACAACGACAAGGTCGATGACGACGACATCCTGGCCGCTATCGCCCGCACCGCGCCGGCTGCAAGTGCAGCGCACGGAGCGACATCCGGCCTCGCCAAGGCCCTGCGCTTCCAGCATCTGCCGGACATTGCGGCGGTGCTGCATCAGGCCGACTGGATTGCCGGAAACTTCTCCGGCCGCTTCGACGTCAGCGACGAGAACAATGCCCTGAAGACAGGCTATGATGTCGAGGCCCGGCGCTGGCCGGAATGGATCGCGGCGACCGGAATGCGCGTGGAGTTGCTGCCGCGCGTGGCCGAACCGGGCGAAGTCACCGGCGCCCTCACCGCGGGAGCCGGAGAACTGTTCGGCTTGCCGCGCGACGTGGCCGTCGTCGCCGGCACCACGGATGGCTGCGCCTCGTTCCTGGCGACCGGTGCTGCCGCGATCGGCGACGGCGTCACTGCGCTGGGATCCTCGCTGACCATCAAGATCCTGTCCGACCGGCCGATTTCGGCGTCGCGCTTCGGCATCTACAGCCACCGGCTCGGCAACGCCTGGCTGGCAGGCGGTGCGTCGAATTCCGGCGGCAAGGTGCTGGCTCAGCATTTTCCGCTCGCCCGTATCATCGAACTCAGCGCGACAATCGACCCGGAGACCGACACCGGCCTCGATTACTATCCGCTTCCCGCCACGGGCGAACGATTTCCGATCGCCGATCCGGCGCTGCCGCCTCGCCTTGCGCCCCGGCCGGCGGATGACGCCGATTATCTGAAAGCGATGTTCGAAGGCATCGCCGCGATCGAAGCGCTCGGCTATGACAGGCTTGCCGAACTCGGCGCGCCCGCGCTGATATCGGTCAGGAGCGTCGGAGGCGGGGCGGCGAACCCGGCCTGGACGGCAATCCGGCGGCGCAGGCTCGGCGTCGATTTCCTGCCCGCGCTTTCCGACGAGGCCGCCGCCGGCACGGCGCGGCTGGCGCTGATGGGTGCAAGCCGGGCAGGACTCCTATGAGCGCCAAAACGATCGAACGTCTCGACGGCATCGGGCCGCTGGCGGAGCGCTATAATGTGTTCCTGCTCGACCAGTTCGGCGTGCTGCATGACGGCACACGGCCCTATCCAGGCGCGGTGGCAGCGCTGTCGGCGCTGAAGCGCGCCGGCAAGACCGTGGTGCTGGTTTCGAACTCCGGCAGGCGGGCGCAACCCAATGAAAGCCGGCTCATAAAACTCGGCTTCGAACAGGGAAGCTGGGATCATTTCGTTTCTTCCGGCGAGGTGGCGTGGCGATCCTTCACGGACATGGCGGCGTCGGGGAAGCTGCGCCCAGGGACAAAATGCCTGCTGATCAGCCGTGAAGCTGACCGCTCCGCGATCGAGGGCCTGCCTTTTGTGCTGACCGGGTCCGGCGATGAGGCCGAACTGGTGCTGATCGCGGCCAGCGAGGGTGACCGCTTTGACCTCGACCATTATCGCAGGCTGTTCGCGCCGGCTGCAGAGCGGCGGGTGCCGTGTTTCTGCACCAATCCCGACATCATCATGCTGACGGCCGTTGGCCCTCGCTTCGGTGCCGGCCGTCTGGCCGATCTCTATGAAAGCCTGGGCGGCAGCGTTACCCGCATCGGCAAGCCCGACAAGGCGATTTTCGAAGCCGCGCTGGCGCTGGCCGGCGAGCCGGACCGTGGCACCGTGGTCTGCGTCGGCGACAGCGTCGAACACGATATATCGGG
Organism: Mesorhizobium sp. WSM4808; assembly: GCF_055811675.1. Classification (NCBI taxonomy): domain Bacteria; kingdom Pseudomonadati; phylum Pseudomonadota; class Alphaproteobacteria; order Hyphomicrobiales; family Phyllobacteriaceae; genus Mesorhizobium; species Mesorhizobium sp. WSM4808. Next base: position 278,999 of record NZ_JBVVQX010000010.1, on the reverse strand, counting down.
GGGGAACAGCACCGGCATCGCCACCGCGCTGGTGCTGAGCGGAATACTGGCGGACACACCGGATCTCGCCGCTGTTTTCGACGAACAACAGGCCTGGCCGGACTACATCACGGACAGTTTCAGCTTCCGCTGACCGCTTCCAGCATGCGGCGCGCGCTCTCCTCGTCGGTGATCAGGATGGTTGGGGCGATGAGGGTCATGGCGCCGAGCAGCGCTTCGGTTTTCTCCTCGCCACCGGAGGTGAGGATACGGATCGGCGCCTTGCGCAGACGGTCGACATCCACGGACATCACGTGGCTGTTGACGGGATGGTCGACCAGATCGCCGTTGCGGTCGAAGAAATGGAACAGGAGGTCACCCACGGCGCCACGCGCAAGCAGGGCCTCCCGATCCGCCTCCTTGAGGAAACCGCCACGAGAGAAGGTGGTGGCCGAGGCGATCCCGCCGACGCTCAGCAGAACGGCATCGAGCACGTCGGCCATTTCGAAAATCTCCTGCAGGCCGCAGCGCTCGATCAGTGCGATCTTGGTCTCGACGCTGTCGACGACGGCTGGTGTCGGCATCAGATAGCCGTCGCCCTGGAATATCTGAGCGAAGCGCCAGGCGAACTCGGCTGGGTTTACCCGGCGCACGACGCCGACACCGCCAAGCAGCGAAATCACCTTGAAATCGGTGAGCGACTTGGCGCTGATGAAGGGCAGGCTCGAGAACAGCGTCTGCCCCCAGCCGACGCCGACCCGCATCCCGGACTTCATCGTGTCCGACAGGAAACTGCCGGTCTTGGCGCTGATCGCCGGTATCGGATCGGCATCGGGTGCCGAAAGCGGCGCCACCAGCGCCTGCTGCAGCCCGAACGTCTTCTCCAGCGCGCGCTCAAGCCGCACAATTTCCGACAATTCGCTCTCGATGGTGATCTTCACTTCGTTGCGCGCCCGGGCATCCGCCAGCATGCGCACGATGGTGACGCGACCGACGCCGAGCACGTCGGCGATCTCGTTCTGCGTCATCTGTTCGACGAAATACATCCAGGCGGCGCGAATCCTGAGGCGATCCGTCCGGCTTTCGCTGGCGACCTGCTCGGTTGCCTCGCCTCGACCGTCTTCGCTTTCGCCCTGTCGTCGTCTGCCCAAGTCTGTCTCTCCCCTGCGGCGACGGACGAGCGCGCTGCCGCCGATTCTCCATGCTGGTCTAGTATCGCCTATTGATCTACCAATCGATAGGAACAATGTAGAGAGTGGCGGCTGCCCCGCTTGGCGGCTATCCGCAGCAAATTTCAAGGCGATCCGCGATGCTCCGACAAATCTCCGAAGATGTCCGCGTCAATCTGAAGGACCGGCTGCGGGAAGTCCGCGAAATCATCCGCCAGAGCCGCCATGACGGCAGCGGCGATGCCAGCATCCTGCGCGAAGCAACCAGCCATCTGCCGCCGTTTCCGGGCAAGGGCATCGAAGGCCTGCTCAGCCATGCCGCGAGTGCCGTCGACGAGGCGCTGTCGATCGCTGAAGCTTTCGTCCCGCATGAGCGCCCGATCAAGGTGGACGGCACGACGGTAAAGGGCCTCGGCACCTATTTCCCGATCGGCAATGAGGACCGCCAGCTGAGCGCCGAGCGCCTGTTCCGGCGCGATATGTATTATCTGACCAAGGCGGTGCTTGCCGGCCTGAACATCGACAATGCCCGCATCCACGAAGCCGATTTCGCGGCCGTCCATGCCACGATGCGCAAGCGGCATGGCGACCTCCTGGCCGCCTTGGCCGCGCCAGGCGCCGGACTGCAGGCAATCGCTGCGACCTGTTCGGCGCTGCTGGTCGAGTGCCTCAGCCAGCGTCCGGTTCGCTTTGCCGAGACCGTGCCGGAAACGCCGGCCGCGATTGCCGGCCGGGCGCTCGACATAAGCTGCCTGGCGCCGCTCGCTTTGGCCTGCGGCCTGGCGACCACCGGCAGCGACGGTGCGCCGGAGCCGGATATGCTGGAGATCGCGATCCTGGCGGCGGATATTCGCCACGACCGCATCGTTCAGGCCTGCGCCAAGGCAAACCCGATCGCTGAACTGACACCGGTGTTCGCCACCTTGCTTGCCCATCTGCCGTAATTAGCCGGTCTGGGCTAGCCTTCAGCGGCCATGGCCATGATCGCTTTCTTGGCGCGCTGGATGGAAGCCGGGCTCATCGAGAGTTCGGTCAGTCCCATCTTCACGAAGGTCGCAATGAGATCGGGACGGCCGGCCGCCTCACCGCACATGCCGACCATGATACCGGCGGCGACGCCGGCTTTTGCCGTTATTTCGATCGCCGACATGACGGCTGGATTGGTGACATCGTTGAGCCTGGCGACGGTCGGATTGAGCCGGTCGGCGGCCATGATGTACTGGGTCAGATCGTTGGTGCCGATCGAGAAGAAAGCAACCTCCTTGGCCAACGTCGGGGCGATCAGCACGGCGGCCGGGGTTTCGATCATGACGCCGAGATCGAATGACGCGTGCGGCACGCCTTCGGCCTTCAGCTCGGCCGTGCATTCGTCAACCAGCACGCGCGTCTGCCTGACCTCTGAGATGTCGGACACCATCGGCAGCATCACCTTGATGTTGCCGTGCACGGCGGCGCGCAGCAGCGCCCGCAGTTGGCGCTTGAAGATGTCGGGCCGGTCGAGACACATGCGGATGCCGCGCCAGCCGAGGAAGGGGTTTTCCTCGTCGGGAAATTCGATGCCGGCAATCGGCTTGTCACCGCCGATGTCGAGCGTGCGCACAATGACCGGATAAGGCGCAAAAGCCTTGGCCAGCGCCGCATAGGTCTCGGCCTGCATGTCTTCCGAGGGCAGATGCATATGGCGCATGAACAAAAGCTCGGTGCGGAACAGGCCGATGCCCATGGCACCAGCCTCTTGCGCCGCTTCGATTTCCTCAAGTGAGCCGATATTGGCCGCGACCTCGATGATCCTGCCGTCGGCAAGCTTCGGCGTCACCGTCTTGAAGATGGTCAGTCCGGCGCGCTCCTTTGCCGCCGCTTCGACGCGGCCGGCGAAATCGGCGCGGGTCGCCTCGTCGGGGTCGATGATCACATGGCCGGCATTGCCATCGAGCGCGACCTCTCGCGCGGTGCGCAAGGCATTGACTTGGCCGCCGAGGCCGAGCACTGCCGGAATGCCGTGCGAGCGCGCGATGATGGCGATGTGCGAGGTGGCGCCGCCATGGCCGCACACCACGCCGCCGATACGCTTCAGCGGCGCGCGTGCCAGATCCCAGGCACCGATGTCGTCGGCGATCAGGATAGCGCCTTCGGGGATGTTTTCGAGGCTGATATCGTCCTGCCCCAGCAACACGAGGCAGATCTGCCGCCCGACCGCATGAACGTCGTCCGCCCGCGCGTTGAGATAGTGATCGTCGACCGCGCTGAATTCGGCGGCAATGTTGGATGCGGCGGTGATGACGGCGGAGACCGCGTCATTGCCGCCCTTGATCAGGCCCTCGGCCTCGCCGGTCAGGCTGTCGTCGGCGGCGATATCGCGCAGCGCTGCGACGATGCCGCGGTCTCCAGCCGACAGGCTATCCTGCGCCAACGCATGATCCATGCGGGCCTGGACCGCGCCGACGGCCGTGCGGAACCTGTCGATCTCGCCTTGTATCTCCTCGGCCTGCAACATGCGGCCCTGGCCAGCGATATCGGCTGGGAAATGCGCAAAGGCCGGGCCGATGGCGAAACCTTCGCTGGCGGCCACGCCGCGCAGGCGGTTTGCCCCGTCAAGTGCCGCCGGCACGGATCCGCGCGCGGGTGCCGCTTCCGCTTCCTGCCCGGCATCGTTCGCCGGGCTCTGCGCTTCCGCTTCATCGTCGAGGCCGGCCCGCGGATTCTCAAGATAGCCGATCAGCGCCTCGAGCGCCTCGATGGCATCGGCGCCATTCGCCCGCACCGTGACTTCTTGGTTCTCCTTGACCGCCAGCAGCATCAGCTTGACCGAACTCTTGGCACTGACCGCCTTGCCGTCCTTGACCAGTTCGACGTCGGATTCGAAACCCTTGGCGAGCTTCACGAACCGCGTCGCGGGACGGGCGTGCAAACCTTCATGCACTCTGACGATGGTCGAGCGTTCCATGGCAAATACTCTGGTTTTGGGCGCCGCTCCCAACATAGGCCGCGGCGCGAATGCTGTCAGGCGGCGATGGTGATGATCGCGCCGGTCTTCAGGGCGGCCACGAGCGCTAGCGGATCGACTTGCGACGCACAGATCTCGCCCGGCCTCTCGGCCTCGGTAGCGCCGTTGAACGAGATGACGACATGGCCCATTTCCAGCACCTTGCTCCACGCGCTGGAGCCGACCGCTGTAATAACAGCGGCAACCGGGCCGAGGGTGATCGAAGCGCCCTTGGCGGGCGCTCCGTCACTTGGTCCCTGCTCCGCCTTGTGGAGCACCGAAACCTCGGCAAGCTCCGGCGGCGAGCCATCCGCAAACAGGATGACCACGCCCCCTTCGGCAAGGTCCGCCACTTCTGGGCCGATGGCAGTGACCCGTGTTCTCAGCAGAACCGTCATATGGCGAACCTCATTTTCTCAACTTTCCCTAGAGCGGTGAACCGCTCTATCTCTTTGTTTTGACGCAATTTCCACGGGAAAGCATTGTGCGCTTTTCCCGGAATTGCCTTAGAACACGATCAGGCTGACGACCCAGGCGATCAGCACCGAAACCGGCCCCATGATCTGGCGGCTGATGAGCACCGCCGGAACGCCGATTTCGATCGTCTTCGGCTTGGCCTCACCGAGCGCCAGGCCGACAGGGACGAAGTCGCAGCCCACCTGGGTATTGTAGGCAAACAGCGCCGGCAGTGCCATCGCCGGCGAGATCGTGCCGTTGGCGATCTGCGGGCCGATGATGGCAACGCCGATGACCTGCGCGATGACAGCGCCTGGCCCGAGGATGGGCGACAGGAACGGCAGGCCGCAGATCGCCGAGATGATCAGCAGGCCGACGATGTTGTTGGCCAGCGGACCCATCGGCTGCGCCAGCACATCACCGATGCCGGTATACAGGATCAGACCGATGAGCATGGTCACGAACGCCATGAACGGCAGCACGTTGCGAATGACCTGATCGATGGTGCGACGGCCGGCATTGAAGAAGATGCCGACGATACGTCCCATGACGCGGCCGATCGTGCTGATGAGGCCGATCAGCCCACCTTCGCTCGGCAGCGGCTGTGGTGCCGCGGCCGCATTGTTGCTTGAACTCATCGCTGCTGCTCCCCCTGCAGTCGTGATCGTTTCGGATCCGTCCGCCATTGTGATGTTGGCCGGCTTCACGCCCGAAACGTAGATGTCCTCGGTGATGAACTGGGCCAGCGGCCCGGATTGACCGACCGGCGTCAGATTGACGGTCGGGATGCGCTTGCGCGGATAGACGCCGCATCGTGCGGTGCCGCCGCAGTCGACGACGACCACCGCCATCTCGCTTTCGATCGGTGGCGCCCTGAAGCCGTCGACGGCCTCGCCACCGGTCATGTCGGCGATAAGCTGCGCCACCGGGTGAATGCCACCACCGGTGACGGAAACGATCTTGCTGCGCTGTTCGGTCGGCTCGATCACGAGCGGGCCACCCCAGCCGGTTTTGCCCTGGGTGATCCTTACGGCTTTGTATGTCTTGGCCATGATGTCCTCCCTGCCCTTACAGCTCGACGCCCTGGCGGCGTGCCATGATGGCGGTGATGCGTTCGGTCAGCATGCCCTTGAGCAGGATGACGACGAGGCCGACGATGGCGTACCAGATCGCCACCTTGACGTGGTAGCCGGCGACGACGACGCCCTTCTTTTCCAGCTCCAGCAGCGCGACGAGAATGCCGCCCCAGACGAAATACTCGCCGGGATTGATGTGCGGGAACAGGCCGAGCGGCGGGTGCACATAGGACACGGCCGCGTCATAGAAGGCCGGCTTGTGCTTTTCTTCCAGGAACGATCCGAACGTATAGGCCATCGGATTGGTGAGGAAGAACACCGCCAGCAGCGGCAACAGCGTGTAGCGCGTCAGCGCGATCCGGCCGGCGCCGCGCGCCAGGCCATGCACGCGCTCTTCACCGACCAGTTCGGTGACGGCGTAGAAGGCCGTCATCAGCACCACCAGCGTCGGGATGATGCCGGTGACGAAGCCGGCGAAGACCTCGCCGCCCTTCTGGAAGATGCCGATGAAGTACTTGCCGATGGCGGTCAGCCAGCCGAGCTGCTCTTCCTGCTGGACGTCCTTCAGCTTTTCCTTGAACTGATCGACGGTGATCGGTCCGCTGTCCGCTTGTGCGAGGACAACGAGATGGTCGGAGGCATGCTCGACTGCGAGCTTGCCATGCAATGCGGCATCCGAGACCATGGCACCTGCGACATGCAGATTGTGCACGGCCATGTCGGCATGCTGCGCCAACAACGAAAATACAGACATTTCTCCTCCTTATGCCACCCGCCGGTTGATCCCAGTCGGTGCGCGGCGTCCTCTATCCCTTTGATTTAGGGCCCGAAATCCTCCGGCCCTAAGCCCTTGCTATGTTCAAGCCGGACAGGCCCGGCTTCTTCCCCGGCTCCGACCGTGTTTTGTCGATCTGCTCGATCGCCCGTTTCACGGCCTCGGCCACACCGGGTTCCCCCTCCCCCATGATTGCAGGGTTGGACCGGAGTTTATCGAGGGGAACACCCTCGAATTCTTCATGTCTTTTGAACTTGGTGAAGACGGAACGGCCGCTCATCACCATCAGGCGGCGCACGATCAGATCAGGCGTCACCACGACGAGCGCGATGGTGCCCTTGGCCAACCGACCGCGAAAATTGCCGGCTCCGACGAAGCCGTCCTTGTACTGGTCGGTGACGCCCCTGAAGACATCCGAATAGTGCCGCATCTGCAGCCAGACGCCGAGCGACTGCAGCGCCCACACAATAACCAGCAGAAGCAGTCCCCACTGCCAAATCGCCATTCGGTTCTCCTCCCGAAGCCTCAGTTGAACCGCACCTTGGACCGGCGCGTGACAACAGCAAAGTGAGAACATTTGTTTCCGAGAATGTCAATATGTATGATATTGGCCTCGGCTGCGGTCGTCCACAAGGGCGCTGACCGATTTCGGCCGTGGCGCCATTGTGCTAGGCTGACCGGGAAACAGGATACGAGGAAGATGGATCTGCCCTTCAGGGACGAACTGGCCTTGATGCCCGATCTTCGCCATCGGCTGCGGCAGTTGCGCTGGTTCCGCGCCACCTTTCGCGGCAGCGCGAAGGTGGTCTCGGATACGTTCGGCGTGCGCTTCGAGATCGACGAGGCCAAGCTCACCAGGGCCTTTCTCGACTGGGTCGAGATTATGGAGGCGCAGAAGCGCTTCGCCGCGATCGACCGCGCCGACTTCATCGTCTTTGCCGCCGGCCTCGTGCTGCGCGAGCTGATCAAACAGGCGCCGGCAAAAGAAATCTCCGGCCTCACCCAGCTGGTCGAGACGGATACGAACGCCGGCACGCTGGAAATCGTCCGCTTCTGGCCGGAGGGTTTCCTCTACACCAACTACTGCGTCTCGGTGATTTCGGCGATCCACGAGCAGGAATTCGGCACGGCACCCGGCATCGACAAATGCGCCGACGATTTGCGCACATGGTGGTCCTATCGCGAGAACGTGACCGAGATGCCGGCCTATGCGGTGGCTTTCCTCGACCGCTTTCTCGGCGCCGAACCGAACTGGATCACCCCGGATCGCGCGCAGTCCCGGCAAGCCATGCAACGGGCGCTCGGGTCTTCCCGTGCGAGCGATGCGTTACGCCAGCTTTGAGCCCGCTCTTCGCACCCTCAAAAACGCACGCGCTATTGAACATTTGACTTTTTGCCGATAGCGATGTGCGAAAATTGACTCGAGAGGGAAACGCGTGGCGCGACCAAGGCCTATTATTTTCGATTGCGACGGCGTCCTTGTCGACAGCGAGCCGTTGGCCGCCCGCGCCTATGAGCGCGTCTACGAAAAGCACGGCATGCCCGGTGTCAACACCAGCATCATCGCCCAATGCATCGGCATGAAGCAGTCCGATATCATCGCCAGGATCAAGGATTTGACCGGCCACCAGTTTCCGGCGGCGGCGGACGGCGACATCTGGGCCGAGACCAAGGTGCTGTTCTCGCAGGAATTGAAGCCGACACCGGGAATCGCTGCGTTCCTCGAGACGCTTGCGGGCGACCGCTGCGTTGCCTCGTCCTCCTCCGTCGAGCGTATAAACCACAGCCTTGCCGTGACCGGGCTGGCGCGTTTCTTCGGCGATGCGATCTACAGTTCCTCGATGGTCAAGAACGGCAAGCCCGCGCCGGACATCTTCCTCTTCGCAGCGGATAAGATCGGCGCCAATCCCGTTGACTGCATCGTCATCGAGGACTCGCCCTTCGGCATTCAGGGCGCGGTCGCCGCCGGCATGACGGCGATCGGCTACACCGGCGGCGGCCATACCTATGCCGAGCACGCCGCGCGGCTGACAGCTGCCGGTGCCGATTTCGTCTGCGCCGACTGGCAAGAAGTTAGCCGGCAATTGGCCGGGCTCGGTGTGCCGGCCTAATCTGTCAGCGAACAGGCAGTCCAAGGCGGACCGATTCGTCGGCCGGGATCACTGGCCCGACACGGAAATTGAAGGACAAGACCCTCGTCGCACCGGTGTCGACCTCGCACCGGAAGCCCAGATGGTACCATGTGGTTGTCGTGCGGAAGGCGACATCCGGGGCGTCGAGGATATTACCGACCTTCAGCGGAACACTTGGGATCAACTCGGGGAAATACGAGGCGTCCAGCAGTTGCTGCTGCAACGCGCTGGCGCAAAGTTTGGCGGCACGCTGGCCGCGAGGCACGCCGCCCTTCGAGGTCGTGGCCACCGCATCGCCGGTAGCGCCCTGTGAATAGAGCTTGCGGACGCCTGGGAGGCCCGAAGCGTTCCGAGATGCAGACTTCGAGGGCTTTGAGGGGCTGGGCTTCGGCGCATTTGTGGGTTTGGGCTTCGGCGCATCGGCTGATGTGGGAAGGTCGATCTCGCTGCCGCCGCCATCGGCAGCCAAAGGCGCTGGTGCCGCGCCCCGTTGCTTGGCGGCATCGAGCGCCGCCTGCTTCTCCGCCTCCTGTTTGGCTGCTTGTGATTTATCTATCTCCTCGGTTGAAGCTGCCTGCGTCTCCTGTGTGGGCTCGGCGTCCTTCGCCGCGGTTGCCGGCTTCTCGTCGGCCTTGGTTGAATCTGGCGGGCCCTCGGAGTCTACCGGAGTGGCGGATTGGTTCTCCGCCTGCTTCGGCACGACAGGCGGCTTCGAATCATCCTTGGCCGGTGACGGCGAGTTGTCTAGAGCGCTGCCCCCATCCAGGGATTTCCTGGGGCCGGTATCCTTGTCGCCGAACTGAAAAACAGGCTTCAAAACCTCAACTGGCGAGGGCTTCTGAGGTCGCTTTTCCGGCGGACGTGGTTTTTCGACTTTCTGCTCGGGCGGTTTTTCAACCTTCGTTTCCTGCGGCTTTTCGGCCTTGGGCTCCTTTGGGGGCGGCGCCGGCGCGGGTCTCGGCTTTGGCTGATCGGGCGCAGGCACGAGTGCGACGTTTACCGCCTGTTCCTGCTGCGGCTGTTGGGGAGGCGCCGGGAATTTGTAGACCAGGAACGCAGCGATGAGCGCATGCAGGATCAGCGATGCGGGCAAAGCCCACAACAGATGCCGCCGTTCTCCTGTCTCGCTCTTCATCCTGACCGATGTGGAATGAAATAGCGGCGGCTTCAAGCATAGGCATTGGATTTGCGCAATCTAGCCTCTGACAGCTTGTCGATTTGGATCATTATACCCTGCGGTAGCCCGACCAAGGTGCTGGGCGACGCAACAAGCGGCGGCCCACGATCCGGCCCATCATGACCTGGGATCAGCCAGTTCGCCGCCACCAGGATGGACGCCAATGCGGCCGACTGCATCGTCATCGAGGACTCGCCCTTCGGCATTCAGGGCGCGGTCGCCGCAGGCATGACGGCGATCGGCTACACCGGTGGCGGCCATGCCTATGCCGAGCACGCCGCGCGGCTGACAGCTGCCGGTGCCGATTTCGTCTGCGCCGACTGGCAAGAAGTTAGCCGGCAATTGGCTAGGTTTGGTGTGCCGGCTTAGTTTAGACGATACTTTGTGAATCCACGGCTGGGCCATTCGCCAGGCGGTACCAATGAGCCCACACGGAAGTTGAAGGACAGGACCCTCGTCGCATCGGCGTCGACTTCGCATCGGAAATTTAGGTTGTACCAGGCGTTTCTGGTGCTGAAGGCGGCCTGCGGAGGATTGAGAACATTGCCTTTGTCCAGCGTAATGGTTGGCACCCATTTGACCGTATAGTCGGCAGTTTGCAGTTCCCGGCTCAGAACGTTGCCGCAAAGGGTGGCCACGCGTTGACCGCGCGGAACATTCTCCATGGAGCTTGTAGCGAACGCATTGCCGGTTGCCCCTTGCGAGTAAAGCTTTCTGACGCCCGGAAGGCCGGAATAGATCGGTGATCCTGCAACGTCGTCGTTGGTGGGATTTGACCTTCCAGCATTCCCGATCGGCGCTTTGAAAGCTCTTGCGGGCTTGAACGTCATTGTCTTGGCAGGTTTGGCTTTGGGCTTTGCCTTTCCAGTCGAGGCTGGAGGCGCCGGCTTGTCGCCGATCTCAGCCGCCAATGGCTTTGGCGTCACGACGGCTTGCTTTTCGGCGGGTTGCGGTGCGGGTTCCTGTTTGTCCGGCTGCTGTTTGTCGGTTTCCTCGGTCGCCTGCTTCTCCTCGCTTTGCGCGGGCTTTTCGTCCGGCGCAGCGGTGGCTGGCTTCTCGTCAGGCTTGCTGGGCTCCGCCTTCTGCTGTGGCGTTGCAGCCGGGGCGGGCTGGGGCGGCGTGGGTGTCGGTGCTACAGGCGGCTTCACCGCCTCATCCTTGGCCGGCGACGGCGTGCTGGGCTTAGCGCTGCTTCCGTCGAGCGATTTCTCCGGCCCGGTATCTTTCTGGCCGTACTGGAAAACGCGCTTCAGAACCTGGTCGTCTGGCGGCTTCGGCGGTTCCGGAGGCGGCTTTTGTTCAGGCGGCTTTTCAGCCTTCTTTTCAGGTGTCGGCTCAGGTGGCTTTGGAGCAGGTTTCGGCTTGGGCTTCTCGGGTGGCGGCACGATCGCGACATTGACGGGCTGTTCCTGCTGAACCGGCTGCTGCTCGGGTCTCGGCAGGCCATAGACCAGAAACGCCGCGATGAGCGCATGCAGGATCAGCGATGCGGGCAAAGCCCACAGCAGATGCCGCCGCCGTTCTCCTGTCTCGCCCTTCATCCTCACCGATGTGGAATGAAATAGCGGCGGCTTCAAGCATAGGTAGTGGATTGGCTTGATTTAACCGCTGACAGGTTGGTGATCGGATGACGACGCGCAGACCCCAGGTCAGCCAGTTTGCCGCTGGCGCGGGATCCCGTCCAGAAACCGTTCGTCCAGCCGTGTCTCGCCAAACCAGTTCAGCCGGTTGATGCTGATGAAGCCGGCATCGATCGCCTCGTTTTCGTCACCCGGCTGGCTGTCATGGGCCCGACCGCGCGGCACGGTGATGACCGTACGATCGCCATCGCTTTCCACGGTCTCGGCCTGGCGGGCGATCTTGTCGCGGCCGATGCGCGGTTGCCGGATTTCGGCCGGCAGCGAGGTCGGCAGGTTGATGCTCAGCCAATGACCCTCAGCGGCCCAGTCGGCGCGCGAGTGCCACAATGAAGCGATCAGCGCGCCAAGCCATTGGTCGTCGCCATCGGTGAAATCAGGATTTTTCACGCGTGAGAAGCCGATGGCCGGAACGCCCCAGAAGGTTGCCTCCCGCGCAATGCCGAGCGTACCGGAATAGGCAAGGTCCTCGGCAACGTTGCGGCCATCGTTGACGCCCGACAGCACAAGGCCCGGCTTCTCGGAATCGGCGAACAGCCAGGTCATGGCGCTTACCACGCAATCGGCCGGGGTGCCGGAACAGGAGTACCAGTTCGGTTTGACGCGCCGCATGGTCAATGGCCTGGCAATCGTCAATGACGAGCCGGCAGCGGTGCGCTTGCCGTCCGGCGCGACCACCCAGACGTCGTCGGTCAACGCGCCGGCCGCATTGACCAGACGGGCAAGCCCCGGCGCTTCGATGCCGTCGTCGTTGCAGATCAGAATTCTCATCGTTTTCTTGCCTCCGACACCACTATGCGCTGGCCGGTGCGCCATTGCGTGCGCAGCGACGGGATGTGGGTTTGCAGATCGCCGAGAAGGTCCGGCGTGCAGGAATGACCGAGTGCGGCGGGACGACCGGCCTTCTCCCAGATGTCGACATTGCCCGGCAGCGTCGGATGGGTCGGCATGCGCACCCAGTCCGCTCGGCCGGCCTTGTGCAACAGATCGCCCGGCGAGCCTGACGGCAGATGGCCGGTAAGCAGCACCGGAAAACCGGAATGGTCGGCACGCGGCAAGAGGCGCGATGACGGGCCGGCTTCACCCATGCCGTCATCCGCCAGCAACGGCGTGGACGGCAGGGGATCAGCATCGGTCCAGTCGGCTGCGTCTTGCAGGCGGCGAAGCAAGAGTTCTGAGACACCTGGCAACAGGGATGCCGTGGCGCCGATCTGCGCTTCCAGCGACGAACGCATACCGGCATGGATCGCGAACGGCCCAGGCAAGGCCGCGATCAGCTCCAGCGACCGACCCGAGAGCGGCGTCGGCAAAAGACACCCGCCCGAATGCCTCGCAACCCACTGCGAGATTTCGAGCGCCCGCGCCGTCCCAGGCACCGGATCGGCGCCATAGGAAGCATCGAGGACAAGCAGGTCGCAGTGCGGGATCGTGTCCATGACGAAAACACTGCTGTCCGGCACCACGTCGGCGGAATAGGCGACGCGGCTCTCGCCATCGTCCACGGCAAACCAGACACCGCCCACGACATGCCCCGAGCGTCCCGTCTGGATCGCGAGATTTCCGCTCTTCAGCGTATCGCCGGGTTCGAACAATTCGATGCGGTCTTCGGGAAAAGGGAACCGCCTGAAATCCTCGGGCTCAGCATAGCCCGCGAGCGTGGCAGGCGCCTCATTGCGGGTCTCGGCCGTCATGAAAATCCGGCCGGCATAGCCGCGCGACAGCAGCCAGCTCAGCGCGCCGACATGATCCTCATGCGCATGCGAGACGAACAGCGCGTCGATATCGGTGACCGCCCCGTCCAGCGCCGGATAGTAGTCCGCGCCCGAAGCGCCAACCTTGATGCCGACGTCGAGCAGGATGCGATCCTTGCCGCTGCTGACAGCAAGGCTGGTGCGGCCCTTTTCGCCAAAGCCGCCGAGCAGGTCGAGCATCATCACGATACTGCTCCCACCGCCGGGATCAGCCAGCCGGACCGTATGCGCAGACGCGCCTGGGCTCCGCTCTCCAGCACGACCGGGTCGGGCTGTTCGAAATGCAAGGTGAGATCGGGACTGGTCGAAGGCGTGAATTCGATGCGCGCCGAGCCACCCTGATAGATCACCCGCTTGACCAGGCCATCGAAGCCGGGACCGTCCGGCGACACGTCGAGATCGGCCGACCGGCAGCAGATCTTGGCGCCAGCGCGCGGCCGCTGGCCTGGCCGGCAGCGGACAACCAGTTCAGCGCCGAGAACCCGGACCTTGCAGTGGCCCCTTTCTTCGGCGCTCAACACATCCGCGGGCAGCAAAATGCCTTGCGAAATGAAGGATGCGACCATTTCATTTGCCGGCTCATGATAGAGTTCTCGCGGCGTCGCCAGCTGGGCAAGGCGCCCGCCATCCATCACCGCGATGCGGTCGGCCAATGCCATCGCCTCGGCCTGATCATGGGTGATGTAGACGATGGTGGTGCCGGTGCGCTTGTGGAAGGATGCGAACTCGTCCTCCATCGATGCCCTCAGATGCACGTCGAGATTGGCGAGCGGCTCGTCGAACAGCACCAGCGAGGGCGCGGCGACAAGGCAGCGCGCTAGCGCCACGCGCTGGCGCTGGCCGCCGGAAAGATTGGCCGGCCGGCGATCGCCCAGCCCTTGCAGATTGACCAGGGCCAGTGCGTCTTCAACCTTCCGGCGGGCGACGGCCTTGTCGAGCTTCGCCACCTTCAGCGAATAGCCGATGTTCTCGGCCACCGTCATATGCGGCCACAGCGCATAGTTCTGGAAGACGATGCCGACGCGCCGCTTTTCCGGCGCGACGCTGCCGCCCTTGCCCGACACGACCTCGCTGCCGATGCGGATTTCGCCTGACGTCACTTTCTCGAATCCGGCCACCAGCCTCAGCAACGTCGTCTTGCCGCAGCCGGAAGGACCGAGCACTGCCAGGAACTCGCCGTCGGCGACGTCGATCGACACATCCTTGACGGCGTCGAAGTTGGCGAAGCTTTTGGTCACATTGTCCAGGCTCAATCGCGCCATGGCAGCACTCCGGTCGGAAGGTAGGGGGCAAGCAGATTGGTGACCAGCATCAGCACGAAGGTGACCGCCACGGTGATGACGGACATCGCCGCCGCATAGTTGGAATCGCCGCCCTGCTCGAAGGAGAACATCACCACGCCGATGGTTTCCGAGCCCGACGACCACAGCAGCGCCGAAACGGTGAGTTCGCTCAGCGCCGTCATGAAGATCAGCAGGCCGCCGGCGATCGCCGCCGGTGCCACCAGGGGAAAGATGATCGTGCGCATGCGGGTGAACAGCCCGGCGCCTGCCACTTGCGCAGCCTCCTCCAGCGCCCGGTCGATCTGGTGATAGCCGCTGATGGTTGGCCGCAGCGCCAGCACCAGGAAACGGGCGAGATAGGCGTAGAGGATGATCCAGACGGTGTTGTAGAGCTGGATGCCGGTCAGCGGGATCGGCCGCAGGAACATGAGCAGCGAGGCGATGGCCAGCACCACACCGGGCAGTGCATAGGGCAGTTCCACCGACAGATTGAGCAGCCGCACCCAGCGCTGCTTGCCCCAGGCGATCAGATAGCCGATCGGCACGGCAACCAGGACCGCGAAGAAGGCCGCCGCGATCGACAGCCAGAAGCTGTTGAAGAAGGCGCGGCCGGCCGCGTCATGCTCGAACAGCACGAAGCGATAATTGTCGAGCGTCGCCGTCTTGGCGGTGAGCGCGATGCCGTAGCCCGGCACCAGCGATGTCAGAACCAGCCCGAACAGCGGCAGGAACAGCACTACGATGATCAGCAGCCACATGCCGGCCTGCACGGCGGGCCGCCAGCGGCCGAGTTCGTATGGCTCAGCCGAAAGCGATGTGGAGCTGATGCGATAGTCGCGGCGGCGGCTCATGATCTCCTGGGCAAGGATACCGGCCATGGCGATGATGCCGATCAGCACCGACAGGAACGCGGTTTCGCCGAGGACGGCGGGGCCGCCGCCGGCCAGCTTCTGATAGATCAGCGTCGGCAGCACGAGATAGTTGGCGGGAATGCCCAGAAAGGCCGGAATGCCGAAATTGCCGACGCAGGAGACGAAGGCAAGTGCGGCGGCGGCCATGATCGAGGGCGTCATCAACGGCAGCACGATGGTGACCAGCACGGTGAACCAGCCGGCACCGCCCGCTCGCGCCGCTTCGATCAGTTCGCGCGGCAGCTTGCGCAGGCCGGCGCGCACCAGCAGGAAAACCAGCGGCCCATACTGCACGCCGAGCAGCAGGATGATGCCCGATGTCGAATAGAGCGGATTCCTGGTACCGAGCGGCGGTGCCGCCCCGAACAGTTTGAGGAACGGGCTTGCCGGGCCGAACAATTGCAGCCAGGCCAGCGCCGTCACCTGCGGTGCGATCATCAGGGGCATGACGTAACAGAGCACCATGGCGCTGCGAGCGCGGATATCGGTCAGAGTGACGAGGACGGCCACCAGCGTTCCCGACAGCACCGCAAGCAGGGTGCCGCCGATGCCGACGACCAGTGTGTGCCAGGTGGCGATCCAGGTCGCCGGACTGGCGAGCCCCGCCTTTATCGCGACGGCCGACAGCGTGCCGCCGGGTGCCACGATCTCCTTGATCAGGCGCAGCATCGGCAGCAGCGAAAGCAGGACGATGACGATGGCTACCGCCGCCGTCAGGACCATTTCCTGGCCCCGGCTTTCGCTGATCCGTGTTGACATGATTGCGTTTCCTGGGGTCGATCAGCCGATGCGCTCGGGTTTCGCAGTCGGCATGCCGCTAGGGGGGCATGCCGACTGGATTGCCGGCTCAGCCGCCGAACAGTTCCGAGAACTTCGCCTTGTCGGCGTCGGTCTTGGCGACGATTGCCTTGGTGTCGAACGACATCACCTTGACCTTGACGCCTTCCGGCAGCCATTCGGGGCGGCCGACCGAGGCGCGCGCCGGCAGATAGCCCATCGAAAGCGCCAGCTTCTGGCCGTCATCGGAAAGAATGAAGTCGACGAACTTCTTGGCGCCATCGACATTCCTGGCGGTCTTCATGATGGCGACCGGTTCGGTCACTGCCGGCACACCTTCCGAGGGGAACACGAACTCGACCGGGGAACCCTTCTTCTTGGCGTTCATCGCCATGAAGTCGACGAGGATGCCATAGGGCTTTTCGCCCGATGCCACCGACTTCAGCACCGCACCATTGCCGCGCACGCTGACGGTATTGTTGGTCTTCAGCTTCTGGAAGAAATCCCAGCCATAATTGGTATCGCCGACGAAGCCCGAAAGCAGGTAGGCAGCGGCACCCGAATAGAGCGGGCTCGGCATGACCAGGCCATCTGCATAGGCCGGCTTGGCGAGATCGGCCCAATGCTGCGGCTTCTCGGTCGCCGCGGTGTTGTAGACGATGCCGGTGGTGATCAGCTTGCTGCCGAAATAGGTCTTGTCGGCATCATAGGCATCCGCCTCGATGCCTTCGAGCTTTGCCTCGGGATAGGGCAGCAGCCGGTCGTCCTTCTTCAACAGCTCCATCGAGACCGCATCGGCGATCAGAAGCACGTCGGGCTGCGGGCTGCCGGCGGCAAACTCGGCCGCCATCTTGGTCAGGATGTCGCTCGTTCCGGAGCGATAGATGGTCACGTCGATACCCGGCTGCGCCTTCTTGAAGGCATCCACGGTCTTGGCCGCGTCGGCTTCCGGCTGGGACGTGTAGAGCGTCAGTGTTTCGGCGTTTGCCACGCCGGCAAACAAAGTTGCCGCGAGCGCCAGCTGGCTGGCCAGCTGCTTGATGAAGTGCGTCTTCAATGAGACCTCCTGTCTTGTCTGTGCATGACCGGTCCGGCTCTGGCCGGCTCCCCGTCTCTTCCTCCCTGCACGGCGCATATGACTGGTGGATGACACAGCGCGTGAAACCCACAAAATATGTTCATATGTACGATGTCAATTACAAATGAACAGAAATGTGCGACAATCGACACGCCGAAGATCCGGCATCAGTTGACATCCGGCCGGTGTTTCCTTGATGAGCACCGGGCAGGCCACGGCTCATGAGGGACAGGAACCGATGACCACAGAAAAACCCAGACAGGCTCGCCTGCCGATGGTCTCGTCGGACCTTACCGTCAAGACGGCATGGCTCTACTATGTCGAAGGTTTCACCCAGGAACAGATCGCCGAAAAGCTCGATGTCTCCAGGGTGAAGGTCATGCGTACCCTGGCCTCGTGCACCGCCGAAGGCATCGTCGTCACCATGATCAACGCGCCGACCGCCGGACAGGTGGCGCTCGAGCGGGAGCTGGAAAAGCGCTGGGGTCTGAATGCCGCCGTCGTCATCCCGACGCCTTCGGCGCATGACCATCTGGAGAAGGCCATCGGCCACGCCGTCGCGGCCTATCTCGGCGAGCAGATGCAGGACGGCATGACGCTGGCGATCGGTGGCGGCGCGACCCTGCATGCCAGCCTCGGCTTCCTTGCCCGCCGGCAGTTGAAGCGTGCCTGCGTGGTGGCGCTCGTCGGCAGCCTGCCGCACTCGCAGTGGATCAATCCATCGATTGTCGCAGCCAAGGTCGCAGACGTCTTCGAAGTCGACAGCTACCAGATCACCGCGCCGGTGACGGTCGACAATTCCTCGCTGCGTGATCTCCTCTGGGCACAGCCGACCCTGCAGGATGTGCGCCAACGCGCGGCGACCGCCGACATCGCGTTGCTCACCGTCGGCGACATGTCACCGGACGCCACCATCTTCCGGCATGGCATCGTGCCGTCATCGCTGATCGCTCCGCTGAAAGCGAAGGGCGCGGTCGCCAACATGCTGTGCTATTTCGTCGATCCCGCCGGCGGACTGGTCGACCACGAGGTCAACAGCCGCGTCATGGCCATCGATCTCGATGTGGTCAGCAACGTGCCTAATGTCGTTCTTGCCGCGGGCGGCAAGCGCAAGGTCGCGGCGATCCTCGCCGCGCTGAAAGCCGTCGACACCAACGTGCTGATCACCGACAGCGATACCGCCACGGCGCTGCTTGCCAAGGGCGGCTGAGCCGATCCGACTGGCTCCCGTGTTTCCCGCTAAATGAGCCCGCGCTCGCGCAAAAAATCCTCGACGCCGACATGGGTCATGGATTCGAATTCGGCGACCGCCTCGGCCACCCGCTTGCGCTGCGCCGCCAACAGCGTGAACACCTGCTTCATCTCGCCGGAAACACCGAAACGGCTCCACCGCTCGGCGATGTGCGTGGGCAAGCCGATGTCGGCGCAGAACGCGTCCAGGCTGTCATAGCCGAGGCTGGCAACGAGCTGCCTGGTCTCGTCCGCCGACATGCGCGGCTCGAAGGCGTGGTCGTGCAGTCGCTGCGCCACCAGCTTGATGTCGGATGGCGACGCGCCCATGACCTTGCCGAACAGGGTTTTCACGTCAGACGGGTCGAATGCAGGCATATTTTGGCCTCCCTGGATCGCAATCCAGATAGAACATGGGTCAAGGGTCGGCGCCTGACAAGTCGTTTCTGTCGTAAGCCGGCGCATCATTCGGCGCCGGCTTCTGCTTGATGGATCAGACCAGCAGGCCCATCGGATTTTCAAGGAGGTTCTTGAAGGCGACCAGCAGTTCGGCACCCAGCGCGCCGTCGACGGCGCGGTGGTCGGTCGACAGCGTCACCGACATCACGGTGGCGATTTTGATCTCGCCGTTCTTGACCACCGCCCGCTCCTCGCCGGCACCGACCGCCAGGATGGTCGCATGCGGCGGGTTGATGACCGCGGCAAAATCCTTGATGCCGAACATGCCGAGGTTGGACACCGCCGTGGTGCCGCCCTGATACTCTTCCGGCTTCAGCTTGCGGCCGCGCGCACGGCTGGCCAGGTCCTTCATCTCGTTGGAGATGGTGGACAGCGTCTTTTCGTCGGCCTTGCGGATAATCGGCGTGATCAGGCCACCGGGGATCGACACGGCAACGCCGACATCGGCATGCTTGTGCTTGACCATGGCGCTTTCGGTCCATGAGGCATTGGCATCCGGCACCGCCTTCAGCGCCATGGCCATCGCCTTGATGACCATGTCGTTGACAGACAGCTTGTAGGCCGGAGCCTCGCCCTTATCGGTCTTCTTCACCGGGGCAGCCGCATTGATCTGCGTGCGCAGCGCCAGCAGCGCATCGAGCTCGCAGTCGAGCGTCAGGTAGAAATGCGGGATGGTGGTCTTGGCCTCGACCAGCCGTCGCGCAATGGTCTTGCGCAAGACGTCATGCGGGACGAGTTCGTAGGAGCCCTGTTCGAACAGACGCAGCACGTCCCCCTCCCCCTTGAGGGGAGGGTGGCCGGCCGCAGGCCGGTCGGGTGGGGTCGCTTCGACCGGTGTCGGCGCCAGGGCGGTGCTGAATTGGGCGGCGCCTCCTGAGGCGACCCCCTCCGTCCGCTTCGCGGACACCTCCCCCTCGAGGAGGGAGGAAAGTGCGGCGTCGATATCGGCTTTTACAACACGGCCGTATGGGCCTGTGCCGGATACGGTTGAGAGGTTCAGGCCAGCCTCGCGGGCTAGGCGCCTGGCCAAAGGTGTCGCGCGGGCTTTCCCCTCCCCCTCGAGGGGAGGGTGGCCGGCCGCAGGCCGGTCGGGTGGGGTCGGTTCGACTTGGCTCGACGGTACAGGGGTGCCTCCTGAGGCAACCCCCTCTGTCGACTTGGTCGACATCTCCCCCTTGAGGGGGGAATTTGGCGCATAGCTTTCACCGTCGGCATAGATCCATGCAACAGCTGCACCGACCGCAATATCGACACCTTCCTTGCCGGTGACGTCGCGCAGCACGCCGCTGGCCGGCGCGTCGATTTCCATCGCCGCCTTGTCGGTCTCGATCTCGAACAGCACATCGCCCTTCTTGACGTGCGCGCCTTCCTCGGCGAACCAACGCGAGATCTGTCCGGTCGCCATGTCCATGTCGACCTTGGGAAGAATGACTTCGGTCGGCATTTCTCAGCGAACCCCTTTCACGAGGTCGCGCGCAGCGGTGATGATGTCGGGAATTTGCGGCACCGTCGCCTTCTCCAACTCCGGATTATAGGGGATCGGCGTTTCGGCGCCGCCCAGCCGCACGATCGGCGCATCGAGATAATCGAACGCTTCGCTCTCGGCGATCATGGCGCTGACCTCGGCGCCGATGCCCAGCGTCTTGACCGCTTCGTAGACGCATAGCAGCCGCGACGTCTTCTTGACACTGTCGATGACGGTCTGCTTGTCCATCGGCCGGATGGTGCGGAGATCGACGACTTCGACGTCGATGCCTTCGCTCTCCAGCGCGGCAGCCGCGTCGAGCGCCTTCTGCACCATGATCGAGGTGGCGACGATGGTCAGGTCGCGGCCCTCGCGGCGGATATCTGCCTTGCCGATCGGCACGGTGTAATAGCCTTCGGGCACCGGTCCCTTCATCTTGTAGAGCAGCTTGTGCTCGAAGATCATGACCGGATCGGGATCGGCGACCGCCGCCAACAGCATACCCTTGGCATCATGGGGGGTCGCCGGCTGGATGACTTTCAGACCCGGCACATGGCCGAGCCAGGCTTCCAGGCTCTGGCTGTGCTGAGCCGCCGCACCGGTGCCGGAACCGGCGGGAAAGCGCATCACCACGGGAACCGAAACCTCGCCGCCCAACATGAAGCGCATCTTGGCCGCCTGGTTGACGATCTGCTCCATGGCAAGCGTGGCGAAGTCGGAAAACTGGAACTCGAAGATCGGTCGCATGCCCGTGAGGGCAGCGCCCACCGCGACGCCCGCGCCGCCCAATTCCGAAATCGGCGTGTCGATGACGCGGTCAGCGCCGTAACGTTCGACCAGGTCGCCGGTGACCTGGAAGGCGCCGCCATAGACACCGATATCCTCGCCCATCAGGAAAACGCGTTCGTCCATGTCCATGGCGATCGCCATGGCTTCCTGGATCGCCTGGGCGTAGCTCAGTTCACGCACCATCGCGTCCATCACGCCTGCTCCGTATACACGTAATTTCCGGTCTCGCTGATATCGGGCGATGGGCTCGCCTTGGCGAACTCGATGCCCTCGGCGATCTCTTGCGCCACGGCATCGCGAATGGCCTCGATGCCCTTGTCGTCGATGAAGCCGAATTCCCTGAGCTCGCTTTCGAACAGGGTGATCGGATCGCGGTTCGACATCCAGTCCTCGATCTCTTCCTTGGTGCGATAGCGGTTGCGGTCGCTCTTGGAATGGCCGCGATGGCGGTAGGTCTTGGACTCGATCAGCGTCGGCCCCTCGCCGGCGCGGGCTCGGGCGATAGCCTGATGAGACGCCTCGGCGACCTCGGAGAAGATGTTGCCGTTGACGATGACGCCCGGCATCGAATAGGCGGCGGCGCGCTCGGCGATGTTCTTGACCGCGGTCGAGCGGGCTGTCGATGTGGACATGCCGTAGCCATTGTTCTCGCAGACGAAAATGACGGGCAGCTTCCAGACCGCCGCCATGTTGAGCGCCTCGTGGAAAGCGCCTTCATTGTTGGCGCCATCGCCGAAGAACGAGACCACGACCTTGCCGGTCTTCATCATCTTGGAGGACAATGCCGCCCCGACGGCGATCGGGATGCCGCCGCCGACGATGCCATTGGCGCCGAGATTGCCCTTGCCGACATCGGCGATGTGCATCGAGCCGCCACGGCCCTTGCAATAGCCTGTGGTCTTGCCGAAGAACTCGGCGAACATGCGCTTGACCTCGGCACCCTTGGCAATGCAGTGGCCATGACCGCGATGCGTCGAGGTGATCTGGTCATCCTCGGCAAGCGGCATGCAGATGCCCATGGCGCTGGCTTCCTGGCCGATCGACAAATGCATGGTGCCGTGGATGAGACCGCGCGTGTAGCACTCCTCCGCGCCCTCTTCGAAGCGGCGGATCAGGTACATCTTGTGGAGCACCTCCCTGAGCTGCTCGGCGCTGTAGTGGCGGTAGACGAAGGGCAGATTGGCGCGACTGTCAGTGACGGCTTTGCTGGCTGTGGCCATGATCACGCTCCCACGGACCCATAGACGAGCTTGTCCTGGCGGGCGCGCAGTTCGGCGATCTTGGAGCCCGCCGCGGGCGCTGCATTCGCGTAGGTTATGAGCTCGCCCTTCTTGATCGGCGCGGTGACCGAGCCGCCCTGCAGCAGGCCGCAGGGAATGGCCTTGGCGGCGCGCGCCTCAGGCGTCGTCATGATCCAGGCACGATAGCAATATTCGCCGATCGCATCGAGCTTCTCGCCGGGCTTCATGTCCTTCTTGGCCACGGCGGCGACTTCGGCCACCGGTTTGGCCAGCGGCACCATGTCGGCCTTGCCGTAGAGCACGACGCGCGCGCAGGTCAGCGGCACTTCGAGCGAGGTCAGGTGATAGGGACGATGGAAAGTGAAATACGGGCCTTTGCCCATCTTCAAATCTTCCATACGCTCGGAGATGCGCGGATGCGACATATCGGCAACGACGAAGACGCCGGGCGCGACACCCTTGCCGATCGAATAGTCGACGACGCCGACCCTCGACAGCACGCCGCCATCCTTCTGCGGCACCAGCACCTTGGACAGTTCGCCAAGCGTGGCCGCCGGGCCATGCATGCCGGCCTTGTCTGGAACCAGGCCGGTGGCATTGGCGATTGCCGCCATCTCGACCATGGTCTTGGAGCCGTCGACGAATTCGACCAGCATCCGCACATTCATGTGCCGGCGCTTGGCTTCCTCCTCATAGTCTGGGGGAATGGCGTCGATGTTGAGCGGATTGTTCTTGCCCTTGCCGGCGGCAACGATCGGATGCCCCATGGCCGAAACGAACTCGATCAGTTCCATGCAGGAGGACGGCTCGTCGCCGGCACCCAGCGAATAGGTGACGCCGAGCCGGTCGGCCTCGCTCTTCAGATAGGCGCCGATGGTGACATCGGCCTCGACATTCATCATCACCAGATGCTTGCCATGTTCCATGGCGCGCAGCCCGATCTCGGCGCCGACGGCGGGAACCCCGGTGGCGTCGATGACGACGTCGATCAGATCGTTGTTGATGACAAGGCTGGCATCGTTGGTGACCGCCACCTTGCCGGCTTCCATCGCCGCCGTCATCGCCGACGCATTCGACACCTCGCGCGCATGCCCGGTTTCCTGGAAGGCGATATCGACGGCCTTGCTGGCGGCAGGCAGGTTCAGTTCGGAAATGGCGCCGATCTCGATGCCTGACATATGGGCGACACGAGTGACGATGTCGGTTCCCATCTCGCCCGAGCCGATCAGGCCGATGCGGATAGGCTTGCCCGACTTGGCGCGTTCCTCGAGATCGCGGGCAAGGCCCGTCAACGAAACATTGGAAGCCATACCGCTCGTTCCTCCCATAATGCAGGCTTGTTCGATTGCCTGACGGGTATTGAACATCTGTATTTCTGTCAAGACTAATGTCCAGATTCTCGTGCTTAAAACCACTTCCCCGCAACCCGAACCATGGACGAAACGAAGCCGGGAACCGCGCGACGCGCGAAGACAGGTTCGCTCGCAGGCGCGCAGCCAGCGCGGCACGCTTTTTTGCGATTACGGCCGGTCGTGAAATAAAAGTACCGAAATATTATATTGTAAAATTTATCTTTCACAGCGTGTTCTCGCGTGCTAGCGTCGCGTCATGAACTGGAAATGAACTGCGCTTCCTGGGGTGGCCTTTTCCGGTCTGTTCCAAATAGGTCTGCCAAGGGACGTTGCGGCCGATGAAGATGAAAACGCCTGGCGAGAAGACTGTTTCCGGTGAGACCGAGGTGGCCAGCGCGCTGGAAGCCAGGTTGCGTGAGGGTTGGCTGGAGTTCGCGCGGACCGAGCAGGCAATCGCGCGATACCTGCTCGCCAACATCCATGACATTCCCTTTGAAACTGGCGCCACCATTGCCGCCGGCGCCGGCGTAAGCGAGGCAAGCGTCACCCGTTTCGTGCGGCGTCTCGGCTACACCGACCTCAAGGAAATGAAGCGTGGCCTGCGCTCCGCGCCGAAAGTCACAAGCCCAGGCCTGGACAGTGCTGAGTTGCGTTTTCGCATCGGCGGCGAGAAGCAGGAGCGGTTGGCTCGCAGCCTGGAGATGGAGCAGCAGGCCTTGGCCGCGGCCTATGGCCTTGCCCAGGGCGAGATGTGGTCCGAAATCGTTCATCTGCTGAGCACCTGCGACCGCGTGAACTGCGTCAGCTTCCAGGCGGTGAAGGGACTGGGGCTCGATTTCGCGACACGTCTGCGCTGGGTGCGGAGCGGTGTCCGCTTTGCCGAAGGTTTGGGCGGCACGTTCTCGGAAATACTTACCGATAGCGGCGAAAATTCTTGCGTCCTGCTGATCGACACGGCGGAATACGCAGCGATGAGCTTTCGGCTTTGCGCCCAGATCAAGCGCCGAAAGATTCCTCTGATCATCGTTACCGACAAATACAGCCATTGGGCATCTGAATACACAAAACTGGCGCTCGAAGTATCGACGCGCGTCGACCTGTACTGGGATTCGACGGCCGCGATAAGTTCGGTTCTGAACCTCCTCACGCATTCCGTTGCCGAGAAACTCGGCAAATCGGCTGAGACGCGGATGAATGAGCTGGAGGATATCGCCGGAATCCTGCGGACCTTTCACAAACCACCACGGCGCGTAGCGCGGCATATCAAAGAGGAAGAAGACGAAAAATGACGATGCATCACCGGTTGCTGGACCTGTGGACGATGAGGGCAAGCGCATGAATCTGACGGAATACGCCGCCCATGACGGCCTTGGCCTGGCCGAACTCCTGCGCAAGCGGGAAATCACGCCGCGCGAACTGGGAAACTGCATCCTTTCGGGGATCGCCGCGGTCAATCCGCAGCTCAATGCCGTGATCGAAACCTATGCCGATGCGATCGAATCCCTTGGCGACGTCCCCGGACCAGCACCTTTCTACGGCATGCCGACGCTGACCAAGGATTTCCCCATCGAGGCCGGCCGGCCAGGAGAGTTCGGCAGCGTTTTTGCCAAGGGCTTCACTGCGGGCGGCGATGACGCCTTCTGGGTGAAACTGCGATCCGGTGGCCTTGCCAATGTCGGGCGCACCACCACGTCGGAATTCGGCATAGCGGCGGCAACCGAATCCTCGCTCTATGGTGCGACGCGCAACCCCTGGGATACCAGCCGGAGTGTTGCGGGATCGAGCGGCGGCGCGGCCGCTGCCGTTGCCGCCGGCATCGTTCCTTTCGCGCAAGGCGGCGATGGCGGTGGCTCCATTCGCATCCCTGCCTCCTTTTGCGGTGTCGTCGGCCTGAAGCCGTCCCGTGGGCGGATCAGCGGCGCGCCGGAATCGAATGCGCCAATGCTGGGTCTCTCCATCTCATTCATGCTGACACGCTCGATCCGCGACACGGCGGCTTTGCTTGATCTGGGATCTGGTCCACTTCCCGGCGACAGCTATGAGATAGTCCCTCCGACCACCAGCTATGCCCAGGCGATCATCACGCCGCCCAAGGCTTTGCGCGTTGCCCTGTGCACAACGTCCTGGTCCGGCTATCCGCTCGACGCCGAGGTGAAGGCCACAGTCCTCGAAGTGGGCAAGAGGCTGGAGCAGATGGGCCACAAGGTTGTCGAGGCCGGTCCTGTGTTCGACTACGAGCGCTATCTGGCGGCACAGAAAGTGATCTGGGCAGCCTCCACGACGCAGTCGCTCGACGAGTTGGCGGGCCTGCTGCGGCGGCCGATCGATGAAGCCAGCCTGCAGCAGACGACACTTGCCGTCTACCGCCATGGCCGAACGCTCGATGCGGCAAGCCTGATCGCGGCTCTCGCGGTGTATGACCGGACCACGCGGACCGTTGGTGAGTTCCTGGCCGTCCATGATGTGCTGGTGACGCCGACTTGCGCGATCTCGCCGGAATTGCTCGGCACGTACGACCCGGATCGTCCAGGCCGCGACATCGATACGGTGTTCGAGGATCTGGCGCCGAAGGAGACGTTCAGCGCGCTCTTCAATGGTACCGGATCGCCGGCGATATCACTGCCGCTCGGCTGGACGCAAAACGGCCTGCCGATCGGCGTGCAGTTCATCGCCGCATTCGGACGCGACGACCTGCTGCTGCGGCTAGGTGCGGTGCTTGAGGCCGACTACGCCTGGCACCAGCGCAAACCACCTACCCACATCACCAAGACTGCTTGAACCAACAAGGACTGCTTGAACCAACAAGCATGGAACCGCCCCGGGAACATCATCAACGAAAATGGGAGTTTGTCATGGACCGCAGAGTATTCCTCAAAAGTGCGGCGTTTGCCGGCTTCAGCATCGCGACATTGCCGGCCACATTGCTTCGAGCCAACGCTGACGGCAGCAAGATACTGCGTATGGCCTATGGGGCCGAGGTTCTCACCCTGGACCCGATCAAAACCACTTATGGAGCCGATATCCTTATCCAGGGCATGATGTATGCACGCCTGCTGCATGCCAATGCCGATCGCACCGAAGTCGGCCCAGGCCTTGCCGAGAGCTGGGACATCGCGGATGACGGCAAGACCTATACCTTCCACCTGCGCGAGGCCAAATTTTCCGATGGGTCGCCGATCACGGCCGAGGACGTGGCGTTCAGCTGGAACCGCATGCGCTTCCAGAAGGATTCCGCCTATGCGGCGCCGTTCCAGCCACTGACCAAGATCGAGGCAAAGGACGCCAGGACAGTGGTGATGACGCTCGATCGCAAATTCACGCCCTTCCTGACGCTGACCGAAATCTGGAATACCGGCATTGTGCCGAAGGCAGCGGTCGAGAAAATGGGAGACGACGCTTTCGCCAAGGCGCCGGTCACATCAGGGCCGTTCAAATTCGTCGAATTGAAACCGGGAGACCGCGTGGTCCTTGGCCGCAACGAGCACTATTACCGCCAAGGCGAGCCCAAGATCGACGGCGTCGAATTCCGCTATGTCCCGGACGACAACACCAGGGTCTCGATGTTGCAGGCGGGCGAACTCGACGTCTGCCTGGGAGTTCCGGCCCCGCGTATGGCCGAGTTGAAGGCCGCCGGCTTCCGCGCCGACCCTGAACCTTCGAGCACCACTTATGACATGCTGATCAACCATTCGGCAGAACCCTTCAACGACCTCAAATTCCGCCAGGCCGTCAGCTACGGCATCGACCGCACCGCCATCAATGCCGCGGTGACGCTGGGTCTCGGCACGCCGGCCAGTTCCATCATGAGCCCGACACTCGATTTCTTCGACAAATCGCTGCCAGTCATTGCCCGAGACGTCGAAAAGGCCAAGGCCCTGTTGGCTGAATCCGGCAAGACCGGAGCCAGTTTCGAACTCATTCAGAATGCCGGAAGTGCCGACGAGGAAAAGGCGGCGGTGCTGATCCAGGCGCAGTTGGCGGAAGTCGGCATCACCGTCAACATTGCCAAGATCGATTCAACCCAGGCATGGACCCGCCTCGCCGATGGCGAGTACCAGGCGGAAATGAACTGGTGGTACAACGAGACGCGAGATCCCGACAACGCATTGCGCTGGTGCGTCTGGGGCGCGGGCGACAACAAGTCCTACTACACCCGCTACAACAACGAAACGGTCGACAAACTGATCGATGAAGCCTCGGGCGAGGCGGACAATGCCAAACGGGCCGAGCTCTATGCCCAGATCCAGAAGACCGTGGTGGACGAGGTGGCGCAGGTGGCGCTCTATCACCCGACGTGGCTCAACGCCTATGCTCCGAGCGTGAGAGGGTTGGTCCTGAACGTCGGCCTGCAATTCTCGTCCATCGGCGGGACCAGCCTGGATTGATCGGCACAGGATGCGAGACGGGACGAGATCTTCGTCCCCGTCTCGCATCGATTTACACCAGGATCCCGACCATGAATCGATTCTCCTTCGTGCTCAGGCGGCCGATACAGTTGATCCCCGTGCTGCTGGGTATCAGTGTGATCACCTTCCTGCTGCTGCAAATGACACCCGGCGATCCGGTTCGCCTCATGCTTGGCCCCAAGGCCAGTCAGGAGGCGATCGAATTCGTGCGGGCGCGATACGGTCTCGATCAGCCCATCCCCGTGCAGTATTTCTATTACGTGCTGAATTGCCTGCGCGGCGATTTCGGTCAGTCGATCGCCTTCCGGGGTCCCGTCAGCGGCGTCATCGCGGCACGGATCGCGCCAACGGTTTTCTTGATCCTCTATGGCCTCGTGATCTCGCTGCTGTTGACATTCGCGCTCGCGGTCACCGCTGCCCGGCAGCGCGGACGGTGGATCGATCACCTCATCCGTCTCGTCTGCGTCGCGGGCGTCGGCGTGCCGTCCTACTTTGTCGGCCTGCTGCTGATCATGGGCTTCTGCCTGCGGCTGAAGATCTTCCCCGTATCCGGTTACGGGCCGACCTTTTTCAACAATCTGTGGCATCTCTTCCTGCCGGCCCTGACGATCGGCATCGGGGTGACGCCGATCCTCGCGCGCAATCTGCGCGCGACCTTCATTCAGCAGTTGGACAAGGATTACGCGATCGCCTGCCGCTCCAGGGGCCTGCCGGAAAGCTACATCTTTTCCCGGCATGTGTTCTGGAATTCCCTGTTGCCGACAGTCAATCTGCTGGGCGTCGTGGTCGCCTTCCTGATCGGCGGAACGGTCGTTGTCGAAAATGTCTTCAACATTCCAGGGCTCGGCAACCTGCTCATCCGCGGCGTTCTCACGCACGACCAGTTCGTCGTCCAGGCAGTGGCCCTGCTGCTTGCCGTAGGTGTCGTCATTTCGAATTTTGCCGTCGATGTCATGACCGCCATTCTCGACCCAAGGGTGGAATTATGAGCGATGTGATGCAGGGCAGCGGCTCCTTGGCCATGGCGCGTATCCGGACGATGCCGGCAACCTTGATCATTGGCGGCGCCATCACCTTGGCCTGGATCGTCGTGGCCATTTTGGCGCCAGTGCTGACCAGTTTCGACCCGATCAAGGTCGATGTGATGCAGGCGTTGAAACCACCTGGCGCCGAGCATTGGTTTGGCACCGACGCCATCGGCCGCGATGTCCTGGCGCGAACACTGTTTGCCGCACGCTACGATCTCGCCATGGCCTTCTTTGGCGTCGTTGGTCCGATCATCCTGGGGACGATCATCGGCCTTATCGCCGGCTATCTGGGTGGCCGGATCGATGCGGCGCTGATGCGCATCCTCGAGGTCACCGTATCATTTCCCTATTTCGTCCTCGTGATCGCCATCGTGGCCGTGCTGGGGCCCGGCCTCAAGAGCTACTTCATCTCGCTCACCTTGGTGAACTGGGTCAGCTATGCGCGACTTGTGCGGAGCCAGGCGCTGGTGCTGCGCGGCGTCGATTTCGTGCTGGCGGCACGTGGCATGGGTTTTGGGCATTTGCGCATCATGCTGTTCCACATCCTGCCGAATGCCATCGTCCCATCGATCGTCTTCGTCATGACCGATGCCGTGCTGGCCATCGTGCTCGGATCATCATTGGGTTTTCTCGGCCTCGGCGTACAACCGCCGACGCCCGAATGGGGCGCCATGATCGCGGACGGGCAGACGTATCTGACGACCGCATGGTGGATTGCGATCTTCCCAGGCATCGCCATCTGCCTTCTGGCGCTGGGCCTCTCGTTGACCGCTGATGGTCTCGCCCGCCTCCTGAACACGGAATCCTGAGATGAGCGACCTCGTCAGCGTCGAGAACCTCACCATCGACTTCGCCACCAATTTTGGCGACGTCCACGCCCTGCGCGGCGTCAGCTTTTCACTAAAAGCAGGAGAGGTCCTTGGGATCGTCGGTGAATCCGGATCGGGCAAGACGGTGGCCTGCAGAGCCATCCTCAAGCTGATTGCCGGCAACGCACTGGTAAAGTCGGGCCGGATCATGTTCGAGGGCAGCGATGTCCTCGCCATGAAGGATGCCGAACTGGGCCAGCTGCGTGGCGGGCAAGCGGCGATGATCTTCCAGAACCCGTCGACGCATCTTGATCCGATCATGACGGTCGGGCGTCAGGTGGGCGAAGCGATGGTGGTCCATCAGGGCATATCCTGGCGGCAGGCCAATGCGCGGGCGGTCGGACTGCTCGAAGACATGCACATCAAGGACGCGCCAAGGCGCGCGGGCGCCTATCCTCACGAGCTATCCGGTGGCATGCGTCAGCGGGTGATGATTGCGGCGGCCCTTGCCTGCGAACCGAAACTGCTGATTGCCGACGAACCCACGACGGCACTTGATGTGACGGTGCAAGCTCAGATACTCGACCTGCTCCGCGGCATCCGGCGTGAACGCAAGCTGTCGGTCATTCTGGTCTCTCACGACCTTGGCGTGATCGCGGAAATGTGCGACCGCGTCGTCGTCATGAAGGACGGCGCGGTGCTGGAAATCGGCTCGGTCGGTCAGATCCTGCGTGACCCCGCCCATGAATACACGAAGCGCCTGATCGCTTCCCAACCCTCGCTGATGAAGCCGACCACGCATGCCTGCCCCGTGGCGACGGAACCGCATCTCGTGGTGAAGAACCTGTGCGTGAACTTCTACCCAGGGCAGAGCCTTGCAGCCTGGGCGACGCGCAAGCCGCCGCAGATCGTGCGCGCCGTCGACAATGTTTCGCTGGCATTGCGGCGCGGTGGGGCACTGGGGATCGTCGGCGAGTCCGGTTCCGGCAAGAGCACCATAGCCCGGGCCATTGCAGGCCTGGTGCAGCCGGAACAAGGAGAGATCGAGGTGGACGGCCAATCGCTCGATCGCGCGCTAAGGCAGCGCCGACCGGAGCAGGTTCGCAAACTGCAGATGGTGTTCCAGGACCCGTTCATGTCCCTCAACCCGGCGTTTACGGTTGCGCGAACTCTGGCCGAACCGCTGCGGCAACAGAACATCTGCCCGGAAAGAGACATCCCGGAGCGGATCCGCGAGCTGATGGAAAAAGTGGAATTGCCACGCCAGTTGCTGGACCGACGCACCACGCAGCTTTCCGGCGGCCAGCGGCAGCGCGTCGGCATCGCCAGAGCCCTGGCGCTGGAACCTGAGATCTTGATCGCCGATGAAGTCACCTCCGCTCTGGACGTCACCATCCAGGCCCAGGTGCTCGGCCTCTTTGCGCGGCTGCGCCGCGAATTGTCGCTGACGCTGATCCTGATTTCCCACGATCTGGGCGTGGTGCGTTATCTCTGCGAGCACGTTGCGGTCATGCAGCACGGCAAGCTGGTTGAATACGGCCATACGGAAGACGTTCTGGATCGCCCGCAGCAGGCCTATACCCAAGAGTTGATCGCCGCTATCCCGAAACTCTCGCGTCGAACGAGCAGCGGAATCCAACCAGGAGACACCCCGCTACTGGCCGCCGGAAGCAAATGCTGAAGCCTTCGGGGCCGGTCTACTGTGCCGTCCAGCCGCCGTCCATCGGCAAGGTCGTGCCGGTGATCTGCCTGGCCGCATCCGAACACAGGAACAGCGTCAGCGCGGCAAGCTCGTCGACGGTGACGAATTCCTTGGTCGGCTGGGCTGCGAGCAGCACATCGTGCTTGACCTGTTCCTCGGTCATGCCGCGCGCCTTCATGGTGTCGGGAATCTGCCTTTCGACCAGCGGGGTCCAGACATAGGGTGGGCGACGCCTATTTGGCGATCTCGAGCAGGGACGATACGAGAAGCTCTCGCTCGTCTTTCGACAGAACATCCGAATCGAAGAGGTTCATGCTGCGCAATCCCTCGATGGCGAGATAGCAGATCAACAGCGATTTGAGATCCGGCGTCTCACCTTTCAGCCGCTCGAAAAGCTGCCTCTTGAAGGTCTTTATCGGCATCATGAAATCGGGATCCTCGGCGATGGCCGAGAAAATCCAGGACGCCGACGGCTGCTTTTCCTCGCAATCATTGGCTGACAGCCTGATGTAGACAGCCAGGGGATTTTCGTCCTTGGCATTTGTGCGGGCGGCTTCCAGTGCGTGCTCGAACTCACGCAGATAGCCTTCGACCAAACCTTGCATCAATTTGGCCTTGGTCGGGAAATTGTAGAGGAGCCCTCCCTTCGACACGCCGGCACGGCTGGCTACGGCATCCAGCGACAGGCTGCCTGGTCCGGATTCCCGGGCAACATCAGCCGCCGCGGCGAGAATCTTCTCGCGCGAATTCGGTCTTTGGGCTCTCATGGGGCCTCCCGTCGCAAGCTTAGGCCCAATTGACAAGACCGTCCAGACGGTACAGGAAGACCGCCATTATTTGAAATCGGGACCCGCAGTCGATATGTGTCCCGATATCCGCGCTTCGCGCCGGATTTCGACTGAGGGGACTTCCTTGTTCAAGCGCATACTCCGTATCTTTATCATTGTTCTGGTTCTGGCTCTGCTCGTCGTTGTGGTCGGCGGCATCGTCGGCTTCAACTTCCTGCGCGACAACGGCATCAAGCAGTACTTCGCATCGATGAAGCCGCCGGCGGCAACCGTTTCGACGACCATCGCCAAGCCTTCGGCCTGGACGCCAGGCGTCGAGGCGATCGGTACGGTCAGGGCTGTGCGTGGTGTCGACCTGACGGTCGAGACCACCGGGATCGTCAAGGACATCCTTTTCCATGCCAACCAGAAGGTGGCCGACAATGCGGTTCTGCTGCAGCTCGATGACGCCGTCGAGCGCGCCGATCTCGACGCACAGAAAGCGCAGGCCGCGCTCGACCAGACCTCGCTGGCCCGCGCCATTGAACTGACCAGGCGTGGCGTCGGCTCCGACTCGACGCTGGACACGGCGCGTGCGGCGGCCTCGGCTTCGGCATCTCAGGTCACCAAGCTGCAGGCCGTACTCGAACAGAAGCAGCTGACGGCGCCTTTCGGCGGCACGGTGGGCATTCCGAAAATCGATATCGGCCAGTATCTGGCGCCCGGCACCGCCGTGGTGACATTGCAGGACCTCGACACGATGCGGGTCGATTTCTCGGTTCCCGAACAGCAACTCGCCTTGCTCAAGATCGGCCAGACGATTCGATTGGGCCTTGGCGGTGAGGACAGGCCATTCGCAGGCGCCATTCGCGGCATCGACCCGAAGATCGACTCGTCCAGCCGGCTGGTGAACCTCCGGGCGGAAGTCGCCAATCCCGATGGCAAGCTGACCCCCGGCCAGTTCGTGCAGGTGCGTGTCGAGCTGCCCGAAGAGCAGAACGTGCTGACCCTGCCGCAGACGGCGCTGACGACAAGCCTCTATGGCGACTACATCTTCGTGGTGCAGCCGGCCAAGCCTGCCGAGGCGGCCCCAGCCAAGCCAGAGGAAAAACCCGCCGCGCCGTCAGCCGACAAATCGGCGGAAGCCAAGCCTGCGGACACCAAGCCGGCCGATGCCATGAAGCCGGCGGCTGATGCAGCCAAGCCTGCCGCCGATGCGGCAAAACCAACCGACAAGGCTGCCGATCCGGCCAAGCCGGCGGCGGAAGGTGACAAGCCCGCGCTCGTGCTGTCGCAGGTGTTCGTCAAGCCCGGCCGCCGCAATCAAGGCATGGTCGAGATCGTCGAGGGGCTGAAGGCCGGCGACGAGGTCGTCACCGCCGGCCAGAACCGCCTCTTCAACGGCATGTCCGTCGTTGTGGACAACACCATCGACCCGACCAAATCGGCGAACAAGCAGGCCGAACAGCAATGAGCTTTTCAGATCTCTTCATTCGCCGGCCTGTTCTTTCGACGGTCCTTGCCTGCATGATCCTGCTCCTGGGTTTCCAGGGCATCTTCAACCTGTCGATCCGGCAGTATCCGAAGGTCGATGAAACCGCGATCACCATCACGACGGCCTATCCAGGCGCCAGCGCCGATCTGATCCAGGGCTTCATTTCCGCCCCGATTGCCCGCGCCGTCGCCTCGACCGAAAACATCGACTACGTCACCTCGTCCAGCCGCCCGTCCTCCAGCACCGTGACCGTGCAGATGAAGCTCGGCTCGAACCCCGACGTCGCGCTGACCGAAGTCCTGTCCAAGGTCCAGGGCGTGCGCGGCACCTTGCCGGACGCATCGAAGGACCCTGTCATCGTCAAGGGCACCGGCCAGCAGTTCGCGATGATGTACATCTCGATGCAGAACCCGAACATGACGAAGGAGCAGCTGACCGAGTATATCGAGCGCGTCATCAGGCCGCGCATGTCGACGGTCGAAGGCGTCGCCGACGTGCAGATCTTCGGCGCCCAGGAATACTCGATGCGCGTCTGGATCGATCCGGTCAAGCTTGCCGCGCGCGGCGTGACGGCCTCCGAACTGCTAACGGCGATCAACAATTCCAACTTCCTGTCGGCGCCCGGCAACACCCAGAACGAGTATGTCGTTTCCTCGATCACCGTGCGCTCGACATTGCAGACGCCGGAGGCATTCGCCGAGCTGCCGCTGCGCTCGACTGACGGCAATGTGGTGCGGTTGCGCGACGTGGCTCGCGTCGAACTCGCCGCCGAGAACACCGACACCCGGGTCTCGTTCAACGGCAAGCCCGGCACCTTCCTCGCCATCTTCCCGACGCCGGCGGCCAATCCGCTGACCACGGCGGCTGCGCTCACCAAGCTGGTGCCGCAGATTCAGGAGACGCTGCCGAAAGGCATGACGATCGAGGTCGTCTACGACGCGACCGGGCAGATCAGCGCTTCGATCGAAGAGGTGTTCAAGACCATCGCCGAGGCGGTTGCCATCGTCATCGTCGTCATCCTTCTGTTCCTTGGCTCCTTCCGGTCGGTGATGATGCCGATCATCACCATCCCGTTGTCGCTGATCGGCGTCTGTTTCCTTTTGTTTGCGGTGGGCTATTCGATCAACCTGCTGTCGCTGCTGGCCATGGTGCTGGCGATCGGCCTGGTCGTCGACGACGCCATCGTGGTGGTGGAGAACATCCATCGCCATATGGAAGAAGACCACATGTCGCCGATGCAGGCCGCGTTCAGCGGTATGCGCGAAATATCGTCGGCCATCATTGCCATGACCATGACACTGGCCGCCGTGTTCGCGCCGCTGGCCTTCACCGGGGGCCTGACCGGCGCATTGTTCCGTGAATTCGCAGTCACGCTCGCCGGCTCAGTGGTGCTGTCGGGCGTCATCGCCATCACCATCACCCCGATGATGTCGGCACGCCTCCTGAAGTCCGGCACGCCGGGCCGTTTCCAGCGCATTGTCGACGGCGCCTTCGCGCGCGTCGAGCATGTCTATGAACGCGCCGTCACCGGGTCGCTCAATTATCGCCCATTGACGCTGATCATCGTGCTTGCGCTTGTCGGCGTCACCGGCTTCATGTTCACCAAGACCTCGAGCGAACTGGCGCCGGAAGAGGACCAGGGCTTTCTGCTCTCGATTGTGACAGGGCCGCGTTATGCGACCTCCGATTACACCGAGACATATGTCAACCAGATCCTCGGCCTGGTGAAGGATATTCCCGAAACACGGGCGCAGTTCTCGGCCGTCGCCTTCGGCGGCACGACAAACAGCGCCTTCGTCGGCTATGCCTTCAAGGATTGGGCGGAACGCAAGCGCAATTCGAAGGAACTGCAGGCCGACATCACGGCCCGTATCGCCAAAGTGGCTGGCGTCGAGGCCTTCGTCTTCGCGCCGCCGACGCTGCCCGGCTCTGGTGGCGGCCTGCCCATTTCCATGGTGGTGCGATCGACCGGCGCTTCCTCGGAAGTGTACGAGGTGGCCGAGCAGATCAAGAACAAGGCGCAAGCCTCCGGCCGCTTCATCGTCGTGCAGAATTCGATGGCCTATGACGCACCAGAGGTGACGGTGACCATCGACCGTGATCGCGCCGCGGCGTTGAACCTGCCGATCGCAGATATCGGCCGCACGCTGACCTTGCTGGTCGGCGGCGCCGAAGTGGCGCAGTTCGACCGTGACTCCAACAGCTACGACATCATCCCGCAGGTGCCGCAGGAGTTTCGCGACAACCCCGATAAGCTCGGCGAATACTTCGTGCGCAGCGTGACGGGCGAGATGGTGCCGCTCTCGGCGGTGGTCAAGATTTCGAACAATGCGGCGCCGGCGGCAATCGAGCAGTTCAACCAACTGAATTCGTCGACGATTTCGGCGCTTCCGTTGCCCGGCGTCACGACTGGCGACGGGCTGAAGGCGCTGGAGGACATCGCCCAGGAGAGCCTGCCCGACACCTTCTTCATCGACTATTCCGGTCAATCGCGACAGGAAAAGGAACAGGGCAACACCATCCTGATCGCTTTCGCGGCCGCCGTTGTCGTCATCTATCTGGTGCTGGCGGCGCAGTTTGAAAGCTTCCGCGACCCGCTGATCATCATGATGGCGGTGCCGCTGTCGATCTTCGGCGCGATCGTGCCGCTCAATCTCGGCCTCGGCACGCTCAACATCTACACGCAGGTCGGCCTGATCACACTGATCGGTCTGATCACCAAGCACGGCATCCTGCTGGTCGAGTTCGCCAACCAGCAGCGTGAAAAGCATGGCATGCGGCGGCGCGACGCGATCATCGCCTCGGCCAAGGTGCGCCTGCGGCCGATCCTGATGACGACAGCGGCGATGGCCCTCGGGGTGGTGCCGCTGATTACGTCCAGCGGCGCTGGTGCCGCGGCCCGCTATTCGATGGGCCTGGTCATCTTCACCGGCATCCTGGTCGGAACCCTGTTCACGCTCTTCGTTGTGCCGATGTTCTACACCTTCATCGCCAGCAAGGACCTGCCTCATTTGGCGGAGAAGCCGGATCCCAAGCTGATGCCGGCACTGCCGAGCTAAGGCGGTCGAGGAATTCCCGCTCGGAAATGGGCAGGACAAATAGATGGAAGCAAAAGAAAAGAGGCCGGGAATTTCCGGCCTCTTTTCTTTTTGGCTGGGCTCGATACCCCGGTTCGAGCTTTGCTCGATACCGCCGGTTTGCGCTGTACTCAATACCCTGGTTCGAGCTGTGCTCGATACCGCAGCGTTTTCCGGCGGGAGCCTTGAACACGGCGCGGCAGCATGCTGACGCGCCGGTCACAGCCTGCTACTTGACGATGACGATGCTGGTGTTGGTCGCCCCGAAGCTTTCGACGAGCTGGTAGAAATCGGCGGCGTTGTCGGGGTGCAGCCGTACGCAGCCATGTGAAGCCGGCTGGCCGAGACGCTTGATCGCATAGGTCGCGTGCACCGCATAGCCGCCGCTGAAGAAGACCGAGTGCGGCATCGGGGCGTTGTCATATTTCTTCGAATACCACATTTCATGCATGCGGGTCGGCTTGAACGAGCCGGTCGGCGTCACATGGGCCCGGTCGCCGGTGGAGACTTTCCAGGCGAAGGTCGGCCGGCCGTCGACGGAGACTTCCATGATCTGCTGCGATAGCGAAACGCGCGCCACGATCTTGTTGGCGGCGTGCGCCGCACCCGAGCCGGCGCCGAGCAGCAGTGCTGCACCAGTCAAGGCAGCAGCGGTGATGTTGATAAGCTTGGCGGAAATGGCGGTATGCATGATGAAGTCCCCTCTCTCTGCCGGTTGGTCCGGCTCCAATTCGATGGCCGCTTATCCCAACGTCATGTTTCGAGAAGATTTCGCAAAATGCTCGCTTCTGTTTCGAATCTGTTTCCACTGGTTAACAAACGTCCCTCTTATAGATGAGTTGGACACGCTCGGCAGGCCCCGCCAGCAAAGACCAGCGGCAGGAACATGAGTATCCGCCTTCAAACGAAAGTGCGAATTGGCATCATGTGAAAGAACAGTCGTCGACATCGAAACCAACCTGCAACAAAGCGCGGCTCCAAGCGGCATGATCCGGATACGGGGTGCGAGCAAAGTTGACGCAACGAAAACAGCCGGAAACGAACATGGGAACGAAATCGAACGCGCTGTCCTGGCTTCTCAGGATCAGCATCGCGGCGGCGGTCATCGGCGGCGTCGGCACGGTTGCCGGCACCCCGCTGACAAGCCTCGGCGCGATGACATCAGGCGAGATTTCGACGCTGCATGCCGCACTGTTTTTCGCCACGGTCTGGATTGTTTCCAGCCTGCGCATCGCCCGGCTAAAGGCCCTCTGGCGGGTCGGCCTTAGGCTGACGGGTTTGCGCGGCGCCTCCGGCAACTTGCTGCCGAGAGGACCGAAGGCCCGCGCCGCGACGGGGGGCTCCGTGGGCGGCGCGGGCACTTCGGGGGTATCCTGAAGAGACCCGCAACAGGTTCATTTTTGAAGAATTGGCATGGGGAACTGCGACGATGAAAACGAAATTCGCTGCTTCGGTGCTTTCCGCACTGCTTTACGCCCAGGGCCTGCTCGGCTTTGCCGGTCTTGCTACCGTGCTGCTCAGGGACCGCGCCCATGCAAGCGAACTCACCATGGGCAGTGACATGCCGGTGGGGCCATCGCTTCTGCTGGTTCGCTGAGCGTCAAGAGCATCGGGCCCAGAGATGGAAAATCCGATGCCTGACAAAAGGGATTGCGCCAGTACCCGGCGGTCAGTCGGCGAATTGCCGCGGCGGATCGAACCGGTAGCCGGCGCCACGTATTGTGGTGATGGTGTCGGTGTCGAGCTTGCGGCGCAGCCGCACGATGCGCGAATCGATCGAGCGATCGAAGGCGTCGGCGTTTTCGGCCGGTGCCGCGGCGATGATGTCGTCGCGCGTGAGCACCTTGCGCGGACTGGCCAGGAACAACCTGAGCAGCGCCACCTGGCCGGGCGAAAGCTGTTCCTCGGAGCCGGAACGATGCATGACCATGGCCGATCTCAGATCGACGGTCGCGTTCTCCAGCACGATCAGTTCCTGGGTGCCCCTGCCGCGGCGCGAAAGCAGGCCGCCTACACGAGCGGCCAGTTCACGGACATTGAGCGGACTCTCGACGACGTCGGCCGCACCAAGCTCCAGCGCCAGCACCTTGTCGACGAGATCCGCCGGCCGGCAGATCAAGATGAAATCCGGCCCGCCCTCGCCGCCTCCTGCTTGGCCGCCATAACGTCTGAGCAGATCCCGCCCCTCCGCCTGGCTGAGGCTGTCGCCGACGACGACGACGTCGATGCCCTTTCCCGACAGCAGCGATTCGGCCTCCCAGGGCTGACGTGCCTGATGCACGTCGTGGCCGCGCCGCTCGAGATGGTCGGCGAGTTCGGTCGCCACCACTTCGGCTACCGAAACGAGCGCAATAACGGATCGTGCGGCCATCTTTTCCAACCGTTCCCTGGCAACCCGGATATGAGTGCTGGACATGATGTTTATACCCAATCTACTTTCCACTGAAAGTGGGAGCGAAAGCATCGTGCGGGCAAGAATTGTCATAGTCGAGGATGAGCCCGACCTCAGGGACGCGGTCGCCGAATATCTTGGCGCATCCGGCTATGACGTGGCCACCGCTGAAAGTGCTGCCGCGGCGCGCAGCCTCGTTGAAACGCAATCGTTTCATCTCGCCATTCTCGACATCGCCATGCCCGGCGAGGACGGCCTCTCGCTCGGCCGCTGGCTGCGTTCGAAACTGCCGATCGGCATCATCTATGCCACCGCGGCCGGCACCGCGCTCGACCGTATCGTCGGGCTGGAACTCGGTGCCGACGACTACATCGTCAAGCCCTACGAATTGCGCGAAGTGCTGGCCAGGGTCCGCAGCGTGTTGCGCCGCGTTCCCCAGCCGAAGGAACTCCAGGACAAGAAAGCCGGGACGGATCGCCGTTCCGTTGCCTTCGGCCCCTTTCAGGCCGACCTTGACGGCAGGCTGGTCACCGGCGCCAATGGCGCGGTGATCGACATGGCCAAGAGTGAGTTCGACGTGCTGGAGATTTTCCTCACCCGCGCCAACCGGCTGCTGACCCGCGCCGCTATCTCCGAGGCGATCGGTTTCACCGAAGATCCGGAATCGTCGCGCGCCGTCGACATCCGCATCATGCGGCTGCGCAAAAAGATCGAGGCCGATCCCGCCAATCCGAAATTCCTGCGCACGGTACGCGGCGAGGGCTATATCTTCTCGCTGCCGACCGGCGACGGCAACTGAGCACCGGGCCAGAAGGATTCGGTTGCTCGCCAGCCGGAATTGGCACGACTCCGAATTGGCGCGACTCCGGAATGACAGCACAAGATGATCGCTGAAGCAGCAAGCACCGATATGCAAGGGTTCAGGCAGGGCGCGGCGATGGCGGCCGTGCGCGTCGTTCGCCGGCTGCGCGAGGCCGGCGACTGGCAGCGCGAGATGGACGGCATACTGGAAACGCTCTGCCGGGCCATGGATTGCCAGCGCGGCATCCTGTTTCGCTTGCGCGAACTGCCAGGCCAGGGCTTCGCCCAATCCGTCGCCGCCTATTGGATCGACCCTCTTTTCGGCGGCGAACTGGCATCGCCGACCGTCATCATGCAATCGATCGTCAATTCGGACCCCCTGCTGGAGCGGCTTGCCGAGGACGAGAGGCAAGGCAAGATCTTCGCCGGCCATACGCGCGACCTCGAAGGCTTCCTGAGGACCGATTTCGAGAAGCAGAACATCAAGTCGTTCCTCTCGGTCTCGGTCTTCGCGCATGGCCATCTCTGGGGCACGCTGGCGGTCAATGACTGCGTCAGCGAGCGTGCATGGACCGACGAGGAAGAGGCGACGCTGCACATCATCGCCCTCGCTATCGGCGACGCCATCGAGCGCTCGCCCTCCGACGCCCATGCCAGCGAGGTCATTCGCCGCACTATGCTGCAGGCCTCGCTCGATGCCATCGTCGTCATCGACGAGACCGGCTCGATCATCGAATTCAATCCGGCCGCCGAGAAGATGTTCGGCTTCCAGCGCAGCGACATTCTCGGCAAGGATCTGCTCGATACGATCGTGCCGATCTATTACCGCAAGGGCTATGCTTCGGGGGCCGAATACATGTCCGGCCGCGGCGCGCCGATGGTCGGCCAAAGGCTCGAGACGGTGACCCAGAATGCCGCCGGCGAAGTGTTCCCGATCGAGCTGACGGCGACCGAGATGCGGGTCGCCGACCGCCGCCTGATCTTCGGCTCCATCCGCGACCTGCGCGACAAATTGCGTGCGGAGGAAGAAATCGGCCGGCAGCGCGAGAAGCTGCACCAGAACGAGAAGATGGCGGCGATGGGTTCGTTGCTGGCCGGCGTATCGCACGAGCTCAACAATCCCCTGGCCGTGGTTGTGGCGCAATCGACGCTGCTGCACGAATTCGCTTCCGATCCGCAGACCAAGGTGCGCGCCGAGAAAGTCCGCGCTGCGGCCGAGCGCTGCGGCCGCATCGTCAAGAGCTTCCTGTCGATGGTCCGCCTCCATCCCGCGGCACAGGCCGAGACCGACCTCAACCAGGTGATCCGGTCGGCACTCGAAGTGACCGCCTATGGCGCGCGCTCAAGCGGCATCGTCATCGACACCGATTTCGCCGCCGGCCCGCTGCTGGCCATGGCCGACGCCGACCATGTGACGCAGGTAGCGGCCAACTTCCTCATCAACAGCCAGCACGCCTTGGCTGGCATAGCCGGCGACCGGCTGATCAAGGTGCGGACGTTCCGCAGCGACCGCGGTCACCCCTGCTTCTCGGTCGAGGACAATGGGCCCGGCGTGCCGGAAGCGATCCGCGGCCGCATCTTCGAATCCTATTTCACCACCAAGCCGGTCGGCGTCGGCACCGGCATCGGCCTGTCGATCTCGAAATCGATCATCGAGCGGCACAATGGCAATGTCTGGTTCGAGGAAGTGCTCCCGAGAGGCGCGCGTTTCGTCGTCCAGCTGCCGGCCATCGTGGCCGGCCTCGCCACCGCCGGCGACAACCAGCCGCGATCGAGCGGCCTGCGCCATGCCTTGATCATCGACGACGAGCCGGATGTCGCCGGCTCGCTTTCCGACATTCTCGAGCTGATGGGCATCAAGTCGCGGATCGTTCCTGTCTGGGAATCGGCCGCCGCCACTTTGAGCGGCCACATGCCGCCGGACATCGTCTTTTCGGACCTGCGCATGCCCGGCGTCAGCGGCATATCGATCTATCGCGAGCTGCTCGCCGAAAAGCCTGACCTGGCGCGGCGTTTCGTGCTGGTCACAGGCGACCTGATCGGTGCGAAAGCCGAAATCGAGGCCCTGCCGGCACAGCAGCGGCCGCAGATCCTGGAAAAGCCGTTCAGCACGCTGGATGTGCGCAGTGTTCTGTCCGCCATTGCCGAACAGGCGGCCTTTAAAGGATAAAAAAGAGGCCCCCGGGGGCGGGGGGCCGAAGAAGAGCGCGCTGGAGGGAGCGCTCGGGGAGTCCAGAGCATGATCCCAAAACGGGAACGGTTTCGGATCAGGCTTCGACAAAATCAGAAAATATTCGGCGTGTCGGCCAACGGTGCGGCAGTGGCGATCATGCGGATGGCGCGGCTCTTGTGTGTTCCGGACTGTTCGGCGATTGCGCGCAGGCAGTCGATACTCTCGGCACCCCAGGTCTGGCCCTTGCAGGCGAAGTCGGTCACCGGTACCGGCAGACGCGCGGTCCTGGTCGTCGTCTGCGCGCCGTCGATGAGATTGGACGGCGGATTCAACGAAGCGAAGGCCGGCCCGATTGTCGGCGTGAACGCCATGCCGACGAAGGCGCAAGCAGCCAGCACCATGAACATCGCCATGGGGTGGTCGCTGGCCCGCTGGCGCAGCGCCAGTTTCGGACGG
Organism: Mesorhizobium sp. WSM4808; assembly: GCF_055811675.1. Classification (NCBI taxonomy): domain Bacteria; kingdom Pseudomonadati; phylum Pseudomonadota; class Alphaproteobacteria; order Hyphomicrobiales; family Phyllobacteriaceae; genus Mesorhizobium; species Mesorhizobium sp. WSM4808. The sequence goes on along the minus strand of NZ_JBVVQX010000010.1, from coordinate 236,173 downwards.
CGGTCATTGCGCTCTGGAGCCTGAAGGCGGCTCTCGCCGCGGATCGTCTGGATTTTCGCATGCATTGCCTTCCCCTTCGCTGAGTTTCTTTTGGCGGTGAAATGAACTTATCCGCACTTTGTAACGACGATGGGGTGGCGAAGGACTGGCACTGTAACCAATTCGAAACAGCATTCGGGCGAAGTCGGGCAAAATCGGGCATAGCTTCGACGGCGCTCGGGCTTGAGGCGCAACATGACCCGATCTTGCCAAACAGTTTTTCGAAAAGACCAGGCTCAGACCGAAGCTTGAAGCTCGGCAATGATCTTGTGCGCGGCGATACGCCCGGCAATGATGGCGCCCTCGACATACCCCGGAAACGACGGCGAGAGTTCTGAACAGGCGAGATACACCGGCGGTGCGCCGGCAAGGATCGTCCGCTCGGCATCTCTTGCTGTCACGTCGACAACAAGATCGCTGTACGCGCCGCCGCTCCAGCGATCTCCTACCCAGTCACGCAAACTGAAATCGATGACATCACCGGCACTCCGGCCAAGGGCTGCCTCCAACCGGCCGGTCACCTCCGCACGCAGTTCCGGCTCGCCGAGGTCGCGCCAGCGCAGCGCGAGCGACCCGCCGACGAACACGACGAGCGCGGCATGCTCCGCATCCTTGCCGGCGTCGCAGGCAAACAGCCCCGGCGGATCGAGCCACATCACCATGCCGTTCAAATCCCGCCCGCGCCAAAACGGTTTGGCATAGCGCACCAGGATCTTGATAGCCGCGCCGCTTTTCCAGGCGCCGAGCGCCCGCCCCAGTCGGGCTGGCAAGGCGGGAGCAAAGGCGAGCTCCGTAACCGTCGCCGGCGGGACGGCAACCAGGACCGCGCGCGCCTCGATGGCACCCCCGGCCGAAACGACAAGAACACCTTGTGAACTGTGCTCGATGCGCGTGACCGGCTCGCTCAGCCGCAACCGATCGCCAAGGTCGCGGGCCAGATCGTCGGCCAGTGAATGCATGGTTTCGCGCACGAAATATTGCAGCTCCGGCACCTCGTTGGTGACGCGTCGGTCATTGTCGATCAGATACCAGAGAGGAATCTGGTCCAGCGCCATGCACCAGAGACCTTCGATCATCGAACGGAAGACGGCCCTGGCGTCGGCCGAATCGCGCTGGCGGGCAAGCCAGTCGGCAACGGTCAGTCCGGCAATCGAGACGTCGTCCGGATCGATCCCGTTCATGCGCTCGCGGATTGCCATTGCCGCGTCATAGATCCGCTCTGCTCGTTGTACGGACATCGTCGGCTGGGTGATGAAATCGCCATCGACATAGGTTTCAACCAGCGTCTTGCCGCGCGCCTCGATCAGCGCCATCAATTCCGGCATGTCCTCGCACAGGAACTGGCCGCCACTATCGATCCGTTCGCCAAGTCCGTTCAGTCGGGACTCGACGCGTCCGCCGACCCGGTCGCGTGCTTCGAGCAGAATGAAATCGATGTCGGCCTTCTTCATCTCGAGCGCCGCCGACAGGCCTGTGAAACCCGCACCGACGATGACGACATCGGTTCGCTCGAATTCGCCGCCCTCATCCGTGAAGGTCTTCAGCATTGCCGGCTATCCACCCAATCGCATCCGGCTTCCACCGACGAAGTATGTCCTTGTCGACATATGCCGGCGGGCCGCACACGCCATGCCGCAGGCTGTCTCTAACCTATCGTTTTCTCGAGCATATTGAGCCAGTTGCGATAGGCGATTTTTTCGATCAGTGCGCGGCCGAAACCGCGTGCCGCCAATGCATCGATCAGCTTCGGCAGGCCGGCGACATCCCCGATGACGGCCGGGATCATGGCGCCGTCGAAATCGGAGCCAAGACCAACGCCGTCCTCACCCAGCGCCTGCAGCAGCGAATCGATATGCCGCACCATGATGTCGAGGCTTGTGTCGGCATTCATGCGACCATCCTCGCGCAGGAAGCCGGTTGCGAAGTTCAGCCCGACCATGCCGCCGGTTTCGCGAATCGCGCCGAGCTGCCAGTCGGTCAAGTTGCGCGAATGGCCGCATATCGCGTGCACGTTGGAATGGGTCGCGACCAGCGGCGCATCGCTGAGCGCCGCGACATCGCGAAAGCCCTTCTCGTTGAGATGCGAGAGGTCGATCATGATCTTCAGCTGGTTGCAGGCCTTGACCAGCGCCTTGCCGGCATCGGTGAGGCCGGGGCCGGTGTCGGGCGAGGACGGGAAGCGGAACGGCACGCCGTGGCCGAAGGCGTTCGGCCGGCTCCAGACGATGCCGAGCGAGCGCAGGCCGGCTTCATGCAGCACGTCGAGCATGGTGAGCTCGGGATCGATCGCCTCGACCCCTTCGATGTGGAACACCGCGGCGATCGAGCCTTGCGCCATGGCACCGCGCACATCGCCGGCGCTGCGGCAGACGGTGAGCGCTCCGGCCCGTTCCAGCCTGAACAGGATCGAGGCCATCGCGATGGTCGAGGTCAGCGCCTCATTGCGCGGAACCTCGGGCGGCAGCGGCTCGGCGGCACTCGGCGCCAGGGGCACGGCGCCGCGCCTGGATTTCTCGACAGGCGGCGGAAAGATGGCGAACATGCCGCCGGCGAAGCCGCCGGCTTTGGCACGCGGCAGGTCGATATGGCCGCCCGATTTCCCCTCTATGAACAGCTTTTCGACATCCGTGTCTTTCGACTGGTAGAGTCTGAGCAACGTATCGTTGTGGCCGTCGAAGACGGGAACGAGATCGGTTTCGGTCATAGGGGGATCATTCGGTTCGTTTGTCGGCAAGGGGCTGAGATATATCATATCGACTTAGGCAGGATGCGCTACCCGCACAAATGCCAAAGTCATCCCCGTGGGGATCGCAGCCGCTTTCCGCACCGTTTCCAAGCGACGAAACCCCTATTGCTTCAGCACGTCGGCCCATTCCAGATGGCGGCGAAACTGGGCGTTGGCGAACGGGCAGAGCGGGATGATCTTCTTACCCGCCGCACGCGCATCCTCGACGGCGCGGGTGACGAGGCGAAGCCCGGCACCCTGGCCGCGAAAGACGTCCGGCACCTCGGTGTGGTCGATGATGATCTGGTGCTCACCGATCTTGGTGAAGGTCATCTCGGCCTCGGCGCCATCGGGTCCACGCAGGACATAGCGGCCCTTGGAACCGCGATCCTCAAGTTCGATCTCAGGCAGTTGGTCAGGCATCGCTATGCTCCTTGGGCAGCATCGGCAAAGAACCGCCGTGCCGCCTCGATCTCGTTTGGCCGCACCTCGTGCCCGCCATCGTGCCATTCCACTGTGACATCGGCGCCGTCGGCACGCAAATATGCCTCGAGCCGCGTGGTCAGGTTCGGCGGGCAGATCGGGTCGCGCTTGCCGGCGGTCATCAGAATATGGCGGCCGGCGAGACTGCCCTTCACCTGCGGCTCGAACGGGATCAGCGGATGCATCAACACCGACGCGCCGAACAGCGCTGGAACCGCGAACACCACCGAGGCCAGGACATTCGCGCCGTTGGAATAGCCGAGACCCAGCACGGCCGATGGCTTCGCTGCTTCGACATGGGCTTTGACGAAGCCCGCCATCCTGATCGTCGCCCGTGCCAGATCCTCCATGTCGTAGACGCCCTCGCCGGTGCGGCGAAAGAAGCGCGCGGCACCTTGTTCGGACACATCGCCGCGCGGCGAGATGATGGTTGCCTGGGGCGCGAGATCGCGCCCCAGCGACAGAAGCTGGTTCTCATCGCCTCCAGTGCCATGGAAGACGAACAGCAGCGGACCGCCCGGCGAACCGGGCAGCAGCTTGTGGATGTAAGCGTCCTTGCTCATGACCTCAGCCTTCCAGTCTCTGCAGATGCTGTTCCAGATACGGCCGCAGGTGCTGGTGCTGCGACGGCAGCTTCAGCGCCTCGCCCAGATGAGCGGTATCCTCGTCGCGATCGAAACCCGGCTCGTTGGTGGCGACTTCGAACAGCACGCCACCCGGTGTGCGGAAATAGATCGCCCAGAAGTAGTCGCGATCGATTACTGGCGTCACCCCATAGCCGGTGTCCATCAACGCCTTGCGCACCTCAAGCTGCCTGGCGCGGTTCTCGACCGCGAAGGCGACGTGATGGACAGAGCCGGCGCCGAGATCGGCGAAGGCCGTGCTCGGCAGCGATTCGATGTCGATGACATCGGCGCCATTGCCGTTCTTCACCGCCAGCCGCTTGAGATTGCCGGACTTGTCGACTTCCTCATAGCCCATGAACTTCAGCAGCTCCTCAGTGGCGCCGCCATCCTTCAGCCTGAGCGATACCGAATGGAAACCGCGGATCGCCTGGTCGACCGGAACACCGCCTTTCGCCCAGGGCGCTCTGCCGTCACCCTTGCCCTCGACCAGCGCGAAGCCGTCACCATCCGGTCCGGCAAAAGCCAGGCGCTTCTCGCCGAAGGTCTCTTCGCGCGAGAGGCCAGTGACGCCCTCATCGGCAAAACGGCTTTCCCAATAGCCAAGCGTGCCTTCCGGCACCGAGTAGACGGTGGTTCCGACTTCCCCGACCCCATGCCGGCCCTTGCCTATATCGGGGAAAGGGAAATAGGTCATCACCGAACCCGGCGTGCCGGTCTCGTCACCGTAATAGAGGTGGTAGACGTCGGGCGCGTCGAAATTGACGGTCTTCTTGACCCGGCGCTGGCCGAGTTTCCTGGTGAAGAATTCGTTGTTCTGGCGGGCATCCCTGGCCATCGACGTGACGTGATGCAGGCCCTTGATCTGGTCGAGCATTGTCTTGCTCCTTCCTTGGTGCATGTGCGGCCCTCGCCGCTGTCCACGCCAATATGAGGACCAGAGCAGTTTAGGCAAAGGCGGCAAACACAGAATGGACTGTGTCGTAAAAGTGAACGATGGAACAAGGTTCGTTCACCAATTGGCCCGCAGAGTCGGGCTTGCGCCGTGGCCGGAATTCGGTTCCATGAAAGGCGTTCGACATCCCGCGACAAAGGTATTGTGAGTGACTGGAAAAGCCAGGCGGCCCAACATTCTCCTGATCACATGCGATCAGTGGCGTGGCGATTGTCTGTCCGCAGCCGGCCATCCGGTCGTGCAGACGCCGAATGCCGACGCTTTGGCCGCGGAGGGTGTGCTGTTCAAGCGGCACTATGGCGGCGCGGCGCCCTGTTCGCCCGCTCGCGCCTGCCTCTACACCGGCCTCTACCAGATGAACAACCGCGTCTGCCGCAACGGCACGCCGCTCGACGCTCGCCACGGCAACATCGCGCTCTCGGCTCGCGCCCTGGGCTATGATCCGACGCTGTTCGGCTACACCGACGTGTCGCTCGATCCGCGCCTGCTGGCGCCGGGCGATCCGCGGCTGCAAAGCTATGAAGGCGTGCTGCCGGGCTTTACGGTGCGCCAGTTGCTGCCCGAGCACCAGAAGCAATGGCTATCCTGGCTGGAACTGCAAGGTGTCGACGCCAGCGCCGGGTCCCCCGACATCCACCGTCCGCTGGCCGACGGCGTGGCCGGGACCATCAGCAACGCGCCGCCCGTCTACTCCGGGCAACAAACGCCGGCGGCTTTCCTGACCGGCGAATTCACGCGTTGGCTTGGCGAACAGGAGGACGCCACGCCGTGGTTCGCGCATCTTTCCTTCATCAGCCCGCACCCGCCTTTCATTGTGCCGGAGCCCTACAACACGATGTACGATCCGGCTGACGGCCCGGCCTTCCGGCGCGCGGCAAGCTGGCACGAAGAGGCGGAAAACCATCCCTATCTTGCCTATGATCTCGGCCGGCAGAAACAGATAAAATTCCGCCCGGACGCCAGAGGCAAGGTGCACGACTGGAGCGAAGACGATTTTCGCCGCATCCGCGCGATCTATTACGGCATGATTTCCGAGGTCGATGCGCAACTCGGCCGCGTCTGGAAAGGGGTTAAGGCCGCAGGCGCGTGGGACGACACCATCATCGTTCTGACCTCGGACCATGCCGAGATGATGGGCGACCATTTCATGCTGGGCAAGGGCGGCTATTTCGACGGCAGCTACCACATTCCGCTGATCATTCGCGATCCGCGCCAAGGCAAGGCGACCGGCGGCAGTGTCGACAGCTTCACCGAAGCGGTCGACATTTTGCCGACGTTTCTCGACCTGGTCGGCGAAGAGCCCGCGCCGCATCTCGACGGCGCCTCGCTGAAGCCGTTCCTGGGCGGAGAAACCCCTGCGGCCTGGCGCGATGCCGCGCATTGGGAGTTTGACTTCCGCTCGATTGCCGCGGGCGAGGCCGAAAGCCATTTCGGCATCGCCGCACGCCAATGCAACCTCGCCGTTATCCGCACGGAACATTTCAAATATGTGCATTTCGGCGGCAATCTGCCGCCGCTGCTCTTTGATCTGGAAAACGATCCGGGCGAGCTGGACAATCTCGCGGCCGACCCCGGCCATCTCACCGTGCGCCTGGAATTCGCCGAACGGCTGCTCGCCTGGCGGGCCGAACATCTCGATCAGTCGTTGGCACTGGCCGAATTGACCCAGAACGGCCTCGTCGGCCATGCCGCTGGCCTGCAACCTGGCCACACATAAATAAAGCCCGCGCCGTTGCCAGCGCGGGCTTCATTGGGCTGAACAGAATTACCTTACGATCATGCGCTGCTGATCGCGCTGCTCAGCATAGCTGCCCTTGTCATAGGCGGTTTGAGCCTCGAGCTGCTCCTTGGTGAAGGTCGTGTAGAGGTACTTGTTGCCGTCCTTGTCGGTCATGAATTTGAGGTTATCCATGCCGACAGCGACCTCCTTCTCGCCGATGCCGAGGAAGCCGCCGACATCGACGATCACCGCGTCGGCCTTCTTGTCAGGCGCAAGCACGACATCGCCGATTTCGCCAACCCTGGCGTCGTTTGCGCCGTAGACGGTCGTGCCCTTCAGGTCATCGGCACGAATCTCGCCGACCGGCATCTCGGTCAACGTCGACTTGTCGATGGCGGCAGTCTGTGTCTGGTCGGGAGCCGAGGCGTCAGGGGTGGTCGCTGCCGGAGCTTCGGCGGTCTTGTCTGCCGGAGCGACAGCAGGAGCCGTCGTGTCGGACGGCACAGCAGCCGGAGCGGTGGCCGCAGGCTCGTTGGAAGCCGTCGTGGCCGGCGCCGGATCATAGGCCTTGCGGTCGAAATCGGGCTGCGCCTGCAGCTCTTCCTTGGTGGTCTGGGCCACCAGCCAGCGGTCGCCATTCTTCTCGGCCCACTGCGCCTTAGAGAAATCATAGGTGACATTCTTGGCGCCGAGGCCAAGGAAACCGCCCACGCCGATAACCAGGGACTCGGCCTTGCCTTCCTTGGTCAGCACGATGTCGTTGACGTCGCCGATATTCTGCGCGTCATCACCGGTTCCGTTATATACGTCTTCACCGATGATGTTGGTGGCAAGGTTACCGTCCGCGCGCTTTACCGGTTCCGCCGGAGCGGCGTTCATGTCGGCCGGCTTTTGTGCCGTATCCGTCGTAGCAGGTGCCGTAGGTGCCGTAGGTGCGGTCGCGTCGGTCGATGCCGCAGGTGCGGGGGCCGGACTGTAGGGCTGGCTGTCGAATTCCGCCTGAGCGGTCAACTCATCCTTGGTCGTCTGGGCTACCAGCCAGCGGTCACCATTCTTTTCGGCCCACTGCAGCTTGCCGTACTCGAAGGCGACGCTCTTGGCACCGACACCCAGAAAACCGCCAACGTCGATGACAACGGATTTCGCCTGCCCATCCTTGTCGAAGACGACGTCGCTGACATTGCCGATGTTCTCGGCATCATCGCCGGTGCCGTTATAGACGGATTCACCGATGATGTTGGTGACGATGCTGCCCTCTGCGCGGACCGTCGCGGCGCCTGACTCCTGAACGGCTGGGCTTTGTGCCGGCGCCGGGGTCGTCGCACTCTGCGCATAAGCGCCGGTGGCGATCAGTGTTGCGAGTGCGGTCGTGGCTAAAAGATTGCGGATCATGATAGTCTCTCCTCGTGCCTGATCTCATGCGCCGCGTCTTCGCGGGAAAGTGGACGCGGCATCTACAGGTTCACAACGTTGTGACCAGTCTGTTGTTCCGACAAAACCGCGCCGTCCGGAAACCGAAATCACAGAAATGATCGAGCCGCCGGGGCAGCCCTCTGTGTCAAGGGAACCTTTCCGTAGCCGCCGCGTTTCAGCCATCGGCTGGGAGTGTCCCGGTCGCTTTTTGGCTGACATGGTGGAGCGGGTATGAAATTCGCAGCGGTGCTGAACCGGGATGGCGGCACTTTGCGCACCACCGACCTCGCCGCCTTCTCCGACAGGATGCATCAGACGCTGGAGACGGCAGGGCACTCGCTCAGCATCGAAATTGTCGCAGGCAAGGACGTGGTGGAAACGCTCGACAGCGCGGCTTCGCGTCGCTCTGTCGACATCGTGCTGGCGGGTGGCGGCGACGGGACCATTTCCGCCGCGGCCGCCCGGCTGATGGGCACGAAGAAGGCGCTTGCCATATTGCCGGCCGGCACCATGAACCTGTTCGCACGGGGGTTGGGCATTCCGCAGTCACTCGATGGAGCGCTGAAATCCTTCGCCGACGGCGAAATCATCGCGGTCGACGTGGCGACAGCCAATGGCCAACCTTTCATACATCAGTTCTCGATCGGCATGCATGCGAAGATGGTGCAACTGCGCCAGAAGATGGAGTTCGGTTCGCGGTTGGGAAAGATCCGCGCCTCGGCCAAGGCGGCTTGGGCGACGATCAACAATCCACCTGCGATGAATGTGACGCTCAGCATCGGTGATGCCGAAATGGCGGCACGCATCACCGGCATCGGCATCACCAACAATTTGTTCGGCGAAGGCCATTTGCCCTACGCCGACAATCCGGCGGGCGGCGTGCTTGGTGTCTATGTCACGGTGGCGAAGCAGCGCGCCGAACTGGTCAAGTTCTTCTTCAACGTGGCGCGCGGCAAATGGCGCGACAACGAACATGTCGAAATCCACCAGACGAACAGAACGGTGCTGAAAATCCACTCGAGCAGCCGCAAATTTCGCGCGGTCATGGACGGCGAATTGGTCAGGCTTGACCGTGAAACGGTAATCGAAATCCAGCCTGGCGCGCTGAATGTACTGGTGCCGGCGAGCGCGGCCCAATCAAGAGCCGCCTGATGCTATGCGTTGCAACGAACAAACCGGCTTTAACCAGCAGGAGCCTGCTCGGTGGTGCTGGGTGTCGGGACATGCTGTTCATCGCTGGTTGGCGTCTTGATCAACACACCATAAATCTCGGCAATGCCCCACGCCGCAAACACCAGAAGCAATCCGGCGATCAGGATTCGAAATCCATGCCAGCCCCATCGCCCCTGCCGCGCCTTGTTTTCGGGAATGATCTTGGCCATGCTCGATCCTTGTCTCATTCTGCACCAACTGGCGCGCTCGGCAAATCATGGTCGGGTAACGGTTCCTCGCTAGGATGGTTCCGGAAAAGCGCGCTGGCCTTGCACCAGGGCAAGCAGGCGGCGGCGAAGACCGGGACGAGGCAAGTGGGGTGACTGGCAAGACGCAAACAGTGCCCGAGCTGCCGGCCGAAGTTGCGCGCGCAGTCAAGGATGTTGACCGGCTCGCCGTGCTGCACGGGTTGGAGATGCTGGATACGGCGGCCGACCCCGATTTCGACCGCGTCAGCAGCCTTGCCGCGGCGGTGATGCAGGTGCCGATGGCCCTGGTCACACTCGTCGACCTCGAACGGCAGTGGTTCAAATCCTGCTTCGGCCTGGACGAGGCTGAAACCGCGACCGACGTTTCCTTCTGCGCCCATGCGATTGCCGCCGGCGACGAACCGATGGTGGTGGTGGATGCAACGACGGATCCCCGTTTCAAGACCAACTCGCTGGTCACCGGAAAGCACCATGTCCGCTTCTATGCCGGCGCGCCGATGGTTGTGGCAGGTGCCCGCATCGGCACGCTGTGCGTGCTCGACCGCGAGCCGCATGGTTTTCCATCCCGCGCCGAGCTAAACCAGTTGAAGTCGCTCGCCGGCCTTGCTGCCAGCCTGTTCACCCTCAAGGACGCAACCCGCAGCGGCGCGATCGCCGAGGCCGCACTGGTTCGCGAGGAAAAACGACGTGCCATCGCACTCGATGCGGCGTCGCTCGCCAGTTGGGCATGGGATATCCGCACCGATATCATCGAATGCGACACATTGATGTCGGAGCTGTTCAGCCTGCCGCGCTCCAACCGGCTGCGCGCACGCGACATCCTCACCGCCATCGATCCGCGTGACGTCTACCAGACCGAAACCCGCTTTCGCGACGCCCTGACCGGCAGCGACGACTATTTCGGCGAATACCGGGTGAAGGGCTTTCATCCGCCGCGCTGGCTCGCCACGCGCGGCCGTGTCATCGAGCGTGACGGCGACGGCAAGCCGACCTTGATCTTCGGCGTCAACTACGACATCTCCGAGCGTAAGCTCGGCGACGAACGCCAACGGCTGCTGCTGCGTGAGCTCAACCATCGCGTCAAGAACACTTTGGCGACCGTCCAGGCGCTGGCAACGCAGACCGTGCGCCATGCCCGCCAGCCAAGCGAGTTCCTCGAGGCGTTCGGCGCCAGGCTTCAGGCCTTGGGCATCGCCCACAATCTGTTGTCGGACCGCGAGTGGCGCGGCATCGGCATCAGTGAACTCGTCCAGATCGAGGTCAAACCTTTCGAAACGGTCGAGCAGCCGCGCATGACGATCTCCGGCGACGACCTGCTGCTGTCGCCCGACCAGGCCGTCGGGCTTGGCCTGATCCTGCATGAACTGGCCAGCAACGCGCTGAAATATGGCTCGCTGTCGGTGCCGTCAGGCAGGGTCGATCTCGGCTGGAGGACGCAAGGCAGGAGGGATGCCCGGCGTCTTGTGCTGACCTGGCGCGAAAGCGGCGGCCCGCAAGTCGCTCCGCCGGATCGGCACGGCTTCGGCTCGATCCTCATTCGCCGCAGCCTGGCCAAGGTCATTTCCAGCGAAGTAACCCATGAATTCCGGCCGGAGGGCGTGTTTACCGAAATCTCGATGCCGCTGGAAGAGTTGTCAAAGTGACCTCTCCCAACAGCTCTATCTCCGTTCGCTCTCATCCGGATCGTCGGATTTCACATTCTCCCGGTAGATGGCGTAGGCCGCGAGCGCCACGGCCGGCCCCAGAATGACGCCGAGACCGCCTTTTCCCTTGAGCAGGCTCGGCAGCACGGCGAGTGCGGCGGTGATGCCGATCGCCTTCATGTCGGCATTGCGGCGCTGCGCCCGGCGCCGGGCGCGTGAGCCTGCGGAGATCCGGTAGATCAGCAGGATAAGTCCGCCAAGCACCAGGAAACCGACGCCGAACCCCAGTGCCGCGGCAAGCTGCCCATAGCGCATCGCCGTCCAGATATAGGCGGCCCCGACAAGAAAAACGAGACCGCAAAGTGCGGCGGCCAGGGCGATCACATAGACGATTGCCGCCGTGCGCGCCCGGTGTATGGCGGCCACGGTTTCCCCAGAGGCGAAGCCCGAGATCAGGGTTGCCAACATTCCCATCTGGAGCGCGATTAGCGACGCGCGATGAGCGCGAAAAGGAAGCCTACGCCGGCGGCGATCGCCAGTGACGTCACCGGCTTTTCACGCACGCTTGCCATCATCTGCGCTTCGATGTCCTTGGCATTGCTGCGCAGGCTGTCAAAGGCTGCTTCGCCCTGCGCACGCAACTGCTCGACCCCTTCCGTGGCTGCGCGGCGCGCGGTGCCATAGCCATGCTCGCCGGTCTTGGCCAGTTGTTTGGTGAGCTTGTCGATGTCGGCCTTCAACTGCCTGATGTCGGCTTCCAGGTCCGCATTTGCACGGGCGTCGTTTGCGGTCTTTCCTGCGGCAGTGGCCATGGCTTAACTCCTTGTGATTGCTTGGTTTCAAACGCGCTGCGCGTCTCAAGGTTCCGGCATCGGGGACAAAGTAGCCTAAAACGCATCGGCGCGCACCCGGTCCGCCGGCTCCGGCAAAACACGCTTCCTCAGATTAATGGCCGGCGCGCTTCACCCAGCCCTTCCCAGCCGGCGAGCCGCTTGAGCCCTTCATTGTCGGAAACCACGCAGCCGCCGTCGCGCCAGACGATCAGCTTGCGATCCATCAGCTTGCGGATCGTCTTGTTGGTGTGAACCAGCGACAGGCCAAGCGTATCGGCGATGTGCTGTTGCGTGATCGGTATCTGGACGGATTGGTTGCCATTCAGTCCGACAACCTTGGCGCGGCTGCCGATGAAGGCGATGAGATAGGCAGCGCGCTCGATCGCACTGCGGCGCCCGAGGCTGAGCAGATTCTCGTCCAGCATCCGCTCTTCACGCGATGCGATCCAGGTGATGTCATAGGCCAGCCCGGGATGATTGCGGTACAGCTCATGCAGATATTCGCGCTCGAAAACACACAGCAGCATCGGCGACAGTGCCTCCACGGAATGCTGCATCTCGCCCATCACACTGCCTTGCAAGCCAATCAGATCACCGGGCATGAGATAGTTGAGGATCTGGCGGCGGCCGTCCAGCAACAGCTTGTAGCGAAACGCCCAGCCGGAGAGCACGGTGTAGAGATGGGCGCTATGGCTTCCCTCCACCAGCACCGTGCCACCCTTTTCGACTGCGAGTTCGCCCTTCTTGAATTTGCTGATGAAGGCCAGTTCCTGTTTTTCGAAATCGCGAAAAATCGGCAACGGCCGCAATGGGCAGTTCTCGCAAGGATATTGGCGGCTGGAGAAAGCGCTATTGTTCTGAACCGACATTTCGACCCCCCTTCGAAAGCCGCTCTTGGAGAGCGCGTTTCAACGCGTTGCAAGGATTGAGGTTCCGCCTGCTGGGCCACATGTCTTTTTTAAATGACAGCAAGCGAATTAGCGATCATGACTCCGGCGTTTCAAGGAGTCTTTGCCTGTGCCCACATTGCTTGACGGATTGCGGATTCTGGTCCTGGAGGACGAATTTCTGATCGCCATGGACGTCGAGCAGCTTTGCCGCGACCATGGCGCCGATGAGGTGGTGATCGCCCGTGACCTGACCGAGGTCGATGGCCGCGAGGTCGCCACGCGATTCGATGCAGCCATTGTCGACTTGATGCTGGGCGGCGCCTCAACCATCGATTTCGCCTCCGGGCTGCGCGCGGCAGGCATACCTTTCGTGTTTGCGTCGGGCTATTCGGATGTCGATGAAATCAAGGCATCGTTTCCGGGCGTCAGGCTGGTTGGCAAACCCTATTCGGGTGAAGACCTCGTGCAAGCGGTCGCCGCGGCCTGCGGACGCGCTTGAGACACGATCGCGGTCAGCTCGCCGGCGAGCTCGTTACCTGGGCCGAAATTGCGTCCGGACCATACTCGTCCTCGCCTGATATTTTCAGGATCTCCTGCAAGCGCGTACGGGCTCGGCTGACGCGGCTCTTGATCGTTCCCACCGCGCAACCGCAGATCTCGGCGGCCTCCTCGTAGGAGAAACCAGATGCGCCGATGAGGATGATGGCTTCGCGTTGGTCCTCCGGCAATTGCTCCAGGGCGCCGCGAAAATCCTTCAGGTCGAGCTGGCCGTGCTGCGCCGGATGAACGGCAAGCCTGGCCGTCATGATACCGTCGCTGTCCTGCACTTCGCGCCCGCGCTTGCGCATCTGAGAATAGAACTCGTTGCGCAGGATGGTGAAAAGCCACGCCTTGAGATTGGTGCCGGGCTGGAAGCTCTCATGCTTGTCCCAAGCCTTGACGAGGGTTTCCTGGACGAGGTCGTCGGCTTTATCGGCATTTTGCGTCAGCGACACGGCGAACGCGCGCAGACTTGGGATTGCCCCAAGCAGATCAGTCTTGAAGCCTTGTGAGACCGCGGCCATGCCTCAGTCCTTCTTCTGTGCGGGTTCAGCCTGTTCCAGCTGGCTAAGCAACTGGGAAAAGCGATCCGGCACATCGTCGGAGACCAGCGCGTCGTAATATTGTTTGAGTTTGCGTCCGATTTCGGAGTTCGGCCCAAGAGCGTCACCAGAACCGTTCCGGCGCCTGCTTTCGGCGCCAGCCAGAATATCTTTCGTCATATCCTTCATTTTGCCCTTGTATTCCCAGCGCTCAAACCGCTCTTATCATACTCAACACAACGCAAGCGGCGCCCTCGTCTGGTTGCCCATCCCGACCCCAAACGCCCCTCCCCGGCATTTGTTCCGTCGAGGCGGAACTTTTTCAAAAAATCCGCGTTATTGTTGGGGCTTGCAGTCAGCTTGACCTGCTACGCAATCACGTCATTCTGAGGGAGACGTCTTACCATGAGCTTATCCGCCACCATCGCACCACATCTGCCCTTCCTGCGCCGCTTCTCGCGGGCTGTTTCCGGGTCGCAAGAGAGTGGAGATGCGCTGGTAGCCGCGATGCTCGAAGCCATCATCGCCGATATCGAGATATTTCCCGAAGCATCGAGCGACCGCATCGCGTTGTACAAGGTTTTCGCCAAGCTGTTCACATCGGTCGCCATCCGCGTCCCACAGGAGCAGGCGCAATCGGCGTGGGAACAGCGCACCGCCGCCAATCTGAATGCAATTGCACCACGGCCCCGTCAGGCGTTCCTGCTCGTGGCTGTCGAAGGCTTTAGTGAGGACGAAGCGGCTGAGATCCTCGACGTCGGCGACCAGGAGTTTTCAGAGCTGCTTGCCCAGGCGAGCAACGAGATATCCCGCCAGGTGGCAACCGACGTTCTGATCATCGAGGATGAACCGCTGATCGCCATGGATATCGAAGAAATGGTCGAGAGCCTCGGGCACCGGGTCGTTGGAACGGCGCGCACCCATGCCGAGGCAGTGATGATGTTCGGCAAGACACGGCCGAAGATGGTGCTGGCCGACATCCAGCTTGCCGACGGCAGTTCCGGCATCGAGGCCGTGAACGAGATCCTGTCATCGACGTCGGTGCCGGTCATCTTCATCACCGCCTTCCCCGAGCGCCTGTTGACTGGCGAGCGACCGGAACCGGCCTTCCTGGTCACCAAGCCGTTCAATCCCGACATGGTCAAGGCGCTGATCAGCCAGGCACTGTTTTTTGACCGGCAGGCGAAAGCAGCCGCATAGTCGCGAATTGAAGAGTGGAGGAATTGAGGAATTGAAG
This sequence comes from Mesorhizobium sp. WSM4808, assembly GCF_055811675.1. Classification (NCBI taxonomy): domain Bacteria; kingdom Pseudomonadati; phylum Pseudomonadota; class Alphaproteobacteria; order Hyphomicrobiales; family Phyllobacteriaceae; genus Mesorhizobium; species Mesorhizobium sp. WSM4808. The sequence goes on along the minus strand of NZ_JBVVQX010000010.1, from coordinate 221,109 downwards.
GCGATAGCCTCGCTCGCCGATTTCTCCAGATCATCAAGATCGTCAATTCATCAATTCCTCAATTCTTCAATTCTTCACTTCGGGCCGCCTGATCCACGCATCGGGCGGTGAGGGCGAATTTCCTGCGCGTCCGGCTGCCGAACGATTTGCAAGCTCGGTCTTTTTCGGCAAAGGGTGGGAACAAACCGCAACCACCCACGTTTTTATCGCATCATTCGAAGGAGATGCATCATGCTTTACTGGGCGCTCGTATTTCTCGTCGTTGCGATCATCGCCGGCGCGCTTGGTTTCGGCGGCATCGCCGGTACATCTGCCGGCATAGCGCAGATATTGTTTTTCATCTTCCTAGCTTTCCTGGTCATTTCGCTTCTTGCGGGCCTGTTCAAAAGGGCTTCGTAAAGACGGACGGCCGAACACTGGAAGCCGCACCCCTCAAACGGTTTCCAGCCACCGCCGGGCGGTGTCCTTCAAAGGACGCCGTCCGGCGGACCGTTTTTTGGCGGCGGGTTCGGGAAACCTCTTTGGAACCCATTCACCGGTGAGCCGTTCAGCCTGAATTGGGTGGACAGTTTGGCCGATGGGTTCCAGGACCGGAAACAGGAAGGACGACGTGCAAAGCGATGAAGTCATCGCCCTCCATCCTGCCGAAAGCGGCATGCAGCTCGGCCGCGCCCTTCTTCACGCGTTGCACAATGCCGGCATTTCCGTTCTCTACCAGGATCGCGAGATGAAAACCGTATGGGCGCGCAACATGCGTGCGCCCTGGGTTTCGGACACCGCCGACAGCATCGGTATTCTGCCGGAGGCGCAGGCCGACCGCATCGGCGCGGCCAAGCGCGACGTCATTGCATCCGGCAACCCCCAACGTCTCGAGATCAGCGTTCCCGTCGAGGATGGCAGCCGCTGGTTTGAGGTCTGGATCGATGCCGACCACGGCGACGGCGGCACGGTGCAAGGCGTCGTCACCACGATGGTCGAGACGACCGAGCAGAAGCGCCGTGAGCAGACCCTGACGACGCTGTTGCGGGAGGTGAGCCATCGCTCGAAAAACCTGCTGGCGATCATCCAGAGCATAGCCACCCAGACCGGTCGCTACTCCGACAGCATCGGCGATTTCCTGACACGTTTTCGCGGCCGGCTGCAATCGCTGGCTTCGTCCCAGGATCTCGTGACCTCTTCCAACTGGCGGGGCGCCGCACTTCGCGAACTCGTATCGGGCCAGGTGGGCCGCTACGGCGGCGATCCGGTTCGCAGCCTGAGGTTTCAGGGGGCCAACCCCTATCTCAATCCCAACGCTGCCCTGCATATCGGCCTTGCGATGCATGAACTCGCCGTCAATTCGGTGAGCTATGGCGCCCTGTCGCGGCCCGATGGATTCGTCAATGTTACAGCCAACCTGACCGCCGCCGACACGGGAACCTCCCTGTCGTTGACATGGGCCGAGGCAATCGGAGCCAGTGATGTCAGGCGTAGCGAGAAGCGCTTCGGCAGCGTCGCACTCGAACGGGTCGTGCCGGCGTCACTGAACGGAACGGCGACGCTCGAAATCGCGGCTGGCCGTCTCGAGTACCGCCTTGTCGTTCCACACGGCAATTTCGAGACGGATTGAGCGACCCGAGCTTTCTTAACCAGCTGTTCACCATAAAAGCAGATGCTGTTTTTCCCAGATACCGCTGGAACCTGTTGCATCACCGAACATTTCCGCAGCAGGATTTGCAGCATGGTGCGGGAGGGAATGCCTTGACGGTTGCCGATATGAACAGACTGGAGCAGGCCGCCCGGATTTCCATGGGCGAGTTTGAGGACTCCGAGTCATCCGCGCCACCGCTGGCCCCTGTCCCCAACGGAGCCTTGCGCCTTGTTGCGTTGGCCTTGGTGGCGGTGATCATGGTGGTCGCCCTGTACCAGCTGGTCTATTGAGGCCAGCTCGTTTCGGCCGGCGACAGAATCAATTGTCGCCGTCTTAGTTACTGCCCGCCCAGCGAGCCAGGAACTTTGGCTGATGTAGACCGTTACTATGGCGAGAGGACTTTCCCGCCATGGAACATATCGCTGCATTGCTGCTGGTCATCGGTTGCTCGAACACGATGGCCGACTGCCGTGAACTCCAGGTGCCCGTCAGCATTTTCGCGACCGCCGAGCAATGTGTGGCCGAGCGCCCATTCGTCTTGGGCGACGTGCAAGGGCAGGCTGATCACATCGTCGCCAAATGTCTTGCCGTCGATCCGGTGCTTGAAGACGACTATGATCAGATCGTCTGGAACGTGCGCGCCGATGGTACGCTTGACGCTTCTTTGGCAATTTCCAGCCTGGTAATGGCGTCGAACGCGGCAGGCCCAGAAAAAGACTATCTTCACCAACAATAGATTGCAGCAGCAAAGGCCGTCATTTCATGCTAAATGGCAGCTGGAGCTTTACCAAGTGAGGACAAAAAGTGAGGAGTGACTCTATGCGGAAGATGATTATTGCCCTGGTTGCGGTGGTTGCCGTCAGCGGCTGCACCTCGACCGAACAGGACGTGGTTGGCGGCGGCTTGATCGGCGCCGGTGTCGGCGGCTTGGTCGGCGGCGGCAAGGGCGCGCTGATCGGCGCGGCCGTTGGCGCCGGTTCCGGCCTGCTGGTGCGCAATCTGCGCAACGGCTATTGCCAATATCGCGATCATCGCGGCCGGATCTACACGGCTCGCTGCAACTAATTCGGCGATAATCGAAACGTCGATCCGGAGGCTGGTCCGCTGGCCTTCGGATTTTTCATGTCCGGCGCTTGATCCTTTTCGGGAGAAGGTCGCGCTCAATTGGCGAGTGGAATTTTGATTTCCACGTTCAGCCCATTGGCCTGGTAGTCGCGCTTGATCGTACCGCGTAATTCGCGCGTCACGTTGAGATCGATCAGCTTGGTGCCGAAGCCGGTTTCGGCGGGAGCTTCGAGTTTCTTCTGCCCGTTTTCGCGCCAGTTGAGGGCCAGCGTCCTGTCGCGCCCACGCCCTTCCAGAGACCAATCCACTTTCAGTGCCCCCACGGAATTGCCGGCTTCGCCGTATTTCAGCGCATTCGTCGCCAGTTCGTGGAAGGTCAGGCCGAGCGCTTGCGTCGTGGTTTCGTCAAGCAGCACTTGCGGCCCTGACAGCAGCCCCTCGGGCAACTCCTTGCCGAACACCTGGCCGAGTTCGATGCGCAAGAGATCGCCAAGATCGGCCTTCTGCCAGCGAGAGCGCGTCAGCATGTCCTGGGACGCTGCCATCGCCTGCAGCCTGGCCGAGAAAGATGCGGAAAACTCGTTGACGTCGGTAGCCCGCGATGCCGTCTGGCGCGCGATCGCCAGCACCCTGGTGATCGAATTCTTGATGCGATGCTTCATCTCCTGCAGCATCAGGTCTTTTTCGATCAGGCTCTTTTCCGTGGTTTCGTGCAACCGCGACGCCGCCTCATAGGCCCGCTCCTGATATCGCGCCACCAGCGCGATGGCGCCCGCCAACAGCAGGCCGAATAGCCCCAACATCACCGGAATGGCGCGCGACGACGGCTGCGAGAAGGCGCTTGTCGGCCGGAACAGGACAGTCCATGGCCGTCCGGCGACGATGATCTTTCGGGTGACCAGCAGCCTGTCGCCGAAAGTCGAAGCTGGCGGCGTCTCCGACCGGAACAGCAGATTGTCGCCGCTCACGGCACCATCGCCGTCATAGATTTCGGTGTTGACCGGCAGTAGCGGCGACCGGCTGAGCGCGGTCTGGAATAGATCGCGAGCCCGGAAGGCCGCATAGAGAAAACCTGATGTCGAGGATATCGAAGCATTGATGACGTCGGGAGCGGTTTCGACATTGAGCCGCACGAAAACGAAGAAGCCGGTGAACGTCTGCGAGGCGCCCGTGTCCTGGCCCAGCTGCACCAACCCGCTGGCGTGCTGCTGGTCGTCGGACATCGCCTTTTCGATCGCCACACGCCGCATCGGTTCGCTGAACATGTCGTAGCCGATGGCGGCTTGGTTGGATGGATCCAGCGGTTCGAACAGCACGATAGGGGTACGCCAGGGTTGCGTGGTATCCGGGTAGATTGGATGACTGACGCCATAATCGTGCAGCATATCGCGTTCGACCGTCGCCTCGTCGCCCGTCTTTGCCAGCCTGAGGAAACCGATGCCGCGCAAGCCGGCGAAATTCTTGTCGACATCGAGCGCGTTGAAGAACGCCTTGAACTCATTGCGAGAAATATCGCCATTGCGGGCGTCGAACAGGGCCTGCGTCGAGCGCAGCAGCGACAGATGCAGGTCGATGCGGCTCTCGATCCGGTTGAGCGCGTCGTCGGCAGTCGCCTCGAACTTGATGCGCGCGGCTTCCTGTGTGGCGAAATAGGCGAAACCTGCCATCACCATGCTGATTAGTGCGACGGCGATAAAGGCGATGATCGGGAAAAGCTTCTTCAACGGATCGTGCGGTCCCTGAGCGATATCGGACCTTTATGGGCAAGTCGCCGTGCCAACACAATGCCAAGGCCAAGCCATCCTTACGGCTGGCATATCACGTGTCCGGCAACCGCGAGCTGGCTTGATCTCAGGCCGCGATCTTCAGCGCGCCCGGTCCTGGAATGGCGCCCGGCGGGCATTTGCCAAGAATGATCATCCCCAGCACCTCGTCCTGCGTGACATCGGTGGTGCGGGCGGTGCCAACGACCTGGCCGTTCTTCATGACGCAGACCCGGTCGGCAAGCTCGAACACATCGTGGATGTCGTGGCTGATCAGGAAGATGCCGATGCCATCGGACTTGAGCTGCTTGACCAGTTCGCCGACCTGCGCCGTTTCCTGCGGACCAAGCGCCGCCGTCGGCTCGTCCATGATCAGGATGCGGGCGTTGAACAGGATCGCACGCGCGATCGCCACCGATTGCCGCTGGCCACCCGACAGCTTGATCACCGGCTCCTTGAAGCGCTGGAAGCGGGGATTGAGCCGACCCATCACCTTGCGCGCCTCGGCCTCCATGGCAACGTCGTCGAGCGTGCCCCAGGCGGTCATCAGCTCGCGGCCGAGGAACAGATTGGCGGCGGCGTCGACATTGTCGGCCAACGCCAGCGTCTGGTAGATCGTCTCGATGCCGTATTTCTTGGCGTCGCGTGGATTGGAGATCGATGCCTCCTCGCCGTTGACGAAGATCTGGCCCGAATCGCGCTTGTAGGCGCCGGACAGGATCTTGATCAATGTCGACTTGCCGGCGCCATTGTGGCCGAGCAGCGCCACGACCTCGCCGGGGAAAAGATCGATCGAGGCGTCGTCGACGGCGCGGATGCCGCCAAACGCGATCGAGATGTTCCTCATGTCGATCAGCGCGGTGGCTGCAGGAGCAGTCTTGTCATTCATGGCATGCCCTCCTAGACGCGCTTGCGATAGACGGTGTCGAGCCACACGGCGATGACCAGTACGGCCCCGACGACGATGCTCTGCAGCGGCGAGTCGACGCCGAGCAGCACCATGCCGGACTGCAGCGACTGCATCAGCAGCGCGCCCAGCATGGCGCCGATGATCGTTCCCGATCCGCCGGCAAGCGACGTGCCGCCGATCACGGCGGCTGCAATGACGAGCAGTTCGTCGAGCGTTCCAAGCACGTTGGTGGCCGAATTCTGCCGGGCCGAGGAGATCGCCGCGGCAATCGTGGCCAGCACGCCCATGATCATGAACACCTTCATGGTGATCCATCGCGTGTTGATGCCGGCGAGATTAGCCGCCTCGGGATTGCCGCCGATGGCGAACACATAGCGGCCGAAACGGGTGCGGTTGGTGATGAAGGTCATGACCAGCCCGACGGCGACAGCCATCAGCACCGGTATGGCGATACCGTGGGCGATGAACAGGCCGCCTTCGGGAACGGTGATGTTGTTGGCGGCCGCATATCTGTTCACGATGCCGATCGGCCAGGGGTAGGAGTTGGCGAGCCAGACCGCACCCATGATGGCGCCGCAGGTGACGACTCCAAGCAGCGCCTCGGCCCAGATCGGACGTAGCGGAAACCGGAAACGCTTGCGCTGCACCCGCCCGTTGAACAGCCCAAACACCACGGCGAGGCAGGCGACGATCCCAACGACCCAGCTCCAGGTCGCGCCGATCGATCCCGCCGGCCCACCGCCCATCAGCTGAAAAGTGGCGTTAAGCGGCGCCACGGTCTGGCCTGAAGTGACCCACCAGGCGGCACCGCGCCAGACCAGCAAGCCGCCCAGCGTCACGATAAAGGCGGGCACTTCGAGATAGGCGATGACGAAGCCTTGAAAAGCGCCGATCAACAGGCCGAGCGCCAGGCCGATGACCAGTGCCAGGACCCAGATCCACGGGTTGCCGAGTTCGAGCCCGACAAAGCGCACCAGGAAATGCACCTGGGCAAATCCCATCACCATGCCGATCAGGCCCTCGGCGGAACCGACCGACAGGTCGATGTTGCGCATGACGATGACCAGCACCATGCCGCAGGCCATGATGGCAACCGCGGATGTCTGCACCGACAGGTTCCACAGATTGCGCGGCGTGAGAAAGGTGCGGCTGTCGAAATCGAGCGGGTTGACGCCAAGGCGCAGGCTGGAAATGACATGCAGCCCAATCCAGATGACCAGCAGCGCGCCGATCATGCCGAGCATGCGGGTGTCGATCTCGGTCGCCTTCAGGAACCGGGCGACGGCGCCGAGTTCCGACGCGCGCGCCGTATCGGTCTGCGGGTTTGACGTCGTATCGGTCATGGTTTCCTCCCACCGGCTGGCCGTCTGGCGCGCATGCCGGAGCCCAGCCTAGAAGCTATCCGCATGATGCGGAAACAGAATTCTTTGAGAAAACGCCGCGGCTTTTGGGCCGCGGCGTTCAGATATTTCAAAGTGGTACGGATCAGTTACAGGCCGCCACGGTGCCGGCGGCGACACCCGCGCAGACTTCGTCCTTCTTGATCCATCCGGCGTCGATGACGACGTTGAGATTGTCCTTGGTGATGGCAACCGGGGTCAGGAACAGCGACTTGACGGTGTTCCCGCCTGGCGTCGTGAAGTCCTTGGCGCCGGCGATGTCGCTCGTCTTCTTGCCGTCGGCGAGCTGCGAAGCGATCTCTGCAGCGTTCTTGCCCAGTTCGCGCGCGTCCTTCCACACCGACACGGTCTGCGTGCCGAGGGCGATGCGGTTCAGCGCGGCGTGGTCGCCGTCCTGACCCGAGACCGGCACGGTGCCGGCCAAGCCTTGAGCCGTCAGCGCCGCGACGACGCCACCGGCAGTGCCGTCATTGGCCGCGACCACCGCGTCGACCTTGTTGTCGTTGGCGGTCAGGAACTGTTCCATGTTCTTCTGGGCGTTGGCGGGCAGCCAGCCATCCGTGTAGGCTTCGCCGACATTCTTGATCTTGCCGCTGTCGATGGCTTCCTTGAGCACTTCCATCGAGCCCGAGAACAGGAAGTCGGCATTGGGATCGGCACCGGAGCCCTTGATGAAGACGTAGTTGCCTTCCGGCTTGACCTTGAACACTTCGCGGGCCTGCATGCGGCCGACTTCCTTGTTGTCGAAGGTCAGATAGAAGACGTCCTTGTTCTCGATCAGCCGGTCATAGCCGACGACCGGAATGCCTTCGTCCAGCGCCTTCTGCACGGCCGGGCCGATGGCCGAAGCGTCCTGCGCCAGGATGATCAGGGAATTAGCGCCCTGCGAGATCAGGCTTTCGACATCGGTAAGCTGCTTGCCGGGATTGGACTGCGCATCGGCGGAGATGTACTTGTCGCCGGCGGCCTCGATCGCCGTCTTCATGGCGGCTTCGTCGGTCTTCCAGCGTTCTTCCTGGAAGTTGGACCACGAAACGCCGACAACCTTGTCCTTCGCCTGCGCGACAGACGCGAGCGTCAGCGACATGGCGGCACCCGCCAGGATGGCGGCCGTGAATCTTTTCATATTATCCTCCCTGCGCCGCGTATGGCGCGACCAAACTGACCCGAGGGCCGGCACAGAGGCTCTATTTTTTCGAGCCTCGAAAAAATACTGGGCCAACGCCCGAACGCTGTCAACATCGATTCTGATGGATTTTGATGTCATTTCGAGTTTTTTTCGAGTCTCGGAATAAATAAATGACACGGCCTGCAGCTTCTGCCAGTATTTACCGGCGTCACCGACAGCGTTCCAGGGGCAGGAGGAACCGCGGCGACCGGGAGGATATGAAAGAACATGTCGGTCGGAATCCGCCACGACGATCTGCGCCGCCGCAACCGCGCCATGGTGATCGCGGCAGTGCGCCGCGCCGGACGGCCGTCGCGAACCGAGATCGCCGCGACCACAAGCCTCAGCCATTCGACCATCTCGGCGATTTCATCCGACCTGATCGTCGAAGGCATCCTGACCGAAAGCAAGCCGAGCGAGGCCGGCTCGCTCAAACGCGGCCGGCCGCAGGTCGGCCTCAGTCTCAATCCGGAAGCGGCCGCGGTAATGACCGTGGTGCTGTCGCTGAACTTCCTCTCCGTCGCCGTCATCGACTATGCCGGCCAGGTAATATCCGAGGAACAGCGCCGGCTGGACACGCTGACGATGTCGCGCGAGTCGCTGATCGGGGAATGCACGGCCATCGTGCGGCGCCGCCTGGCAGATCCCGATCTGGACGTGCGCAGCATCGCCCGCATCGCGCTGGCCATCCAGGGCATCACCGACACCCGTGCCCGCGCCATGCTGTGGTCGCCGATCACGCCGCACACCGACATCGCCTTCGCTGACATATTCGAAGACGAGTTCGGCATCCCTGCCATAATGGAGAACGACTGCAACATGATGGCGGTGGCGCTGCGCTGGCGCGACCCCGATCGTTACCGCGACGATTTCATCGCTATCCTTTTGTCGCACGGCATCGGCATGGGACTGGTGCTGAAGGGCGAATTGTTCACCGGCACCCATTCTTCGGGCGGCGAATTCGGCCACATGATCCATCGGCCGAACGGCGCGCTATGTCGCTGCGGACGGCGCGGCTGCGTCGAAGCCTATGCGGGCAATTACGCCATATGGCGCAACGCCAGGCAGATGGGCGAGGATGCAGAACCCGTTGCCGATGTCAGCGACGCCGACATGCGCGCCCTGGCTGCCGCGGCCCGCGAAGGTGACGGACCCGAACGGGAAGCCTATCGCAAGGCCGGCGAAGCGCTCGGCTACGGCCTCGGCAGCCTGTTCGCGCTGATCGATCCGGCGCCGGTCGCCATGGTCGGTGTCAGCGCCGCCGCCTTCGACCTGATCGAGCCGGCATTGCGGCAAGCGATTGCCCAGACCGCCGGCGGCCAGCATTCCAAATCGATTTCCTTCGACACCGAGCCGAACGAACTGCCGCTGATCCGCGAGGGCTGCGCCATGCGGGCGCTGATCTTCGTCGATCAGGAGATTTTTGCGCCGGGCGTGCAGGCGAGATCCGGTTTCGGCGGCAAGAACGTGGCGTGAGTTCAAACGAGGGAGTTCAGTCCTCTCGGATGGCGTATCCGGCCCCACGGATCGTGCGGATGACATCAGGCATACGGCCATTGTTGACCGCCTTGCGCAGCCGGCCGACATGCACGTCGACCGTGCGCTCGTCGATGTAGATCGTCTCGCCCCAGACATTGTCGAGCAGCTGGCTGCGCGAGAACACGCGGCCTGGATGGCGCATCATGAATTCGAGCAGGCGGAATTCCGTCGGCCCAAGCCGGATCTCGCTCTTCTTGCGATAGACACGGTGCGACTCGCGATCGAGCACGATATCGCCGACCTTTAGCACGCTGGACAGCACTTCCGGCTTGGCCCGGCGCAGCAGCGCCTTGACCCTGGCCATGAACTCCGGCGTCGAGAAGGGCTTGACCAGATAGTCGTCGGCGCCGGTCGACAGGCCGCGCACGCGGTCGCTTTCCTCGCCTCGCGCGGTCAGCATGATGATCGGCAGCCGCTCGGTCTCGGGACGCATTCGCAGGCGCCGGCAGAGTTCGATGCCCGAAACCGCAGGCACCATCCAGTCGAGCACCAGAAGATCGGGAACGTTCTCCTGCAGCCGGATTTCGGCCTCGTCGCCGCGCGTCACCACCTCGACCTGGTAACCTTCGGATTCAAGATTGTAGCGGAGCAGCACGCCTAGCGGCTCCTCATCCTCCACCACCATGATGCGTGGTGCGATCATCGGCTGGTCACCCCTGTTATGCCGCTGGCGCGGACATTGCCGTCTCGTCCTGCTTCGGACGATTGGCTGGCAGCTGCGTGCCGGTCAAAACATAGTAGGCATTTTCGGCGATGTTGGTCACGTGGTCGCCGATCCGCTCGAGGTTCTTGGCGCAAAACAACAGGTGCGTGCACGCCGTGATGTTGCGGGGATCTTCCATCATGTAGGTCAGCAGCTCGCGGAATACCGAGGTGTATTTGACGTCGATGCGTTCATCATTGTTTCTGAGCGTGGCAAGCGCAGCCGCGTCAGCGGCGGCATACTCGTCGACGACCCCCTGCACCTGGATCAGCACCAGCTGCGCCATCGCGTCGATCGAATGCGAAAGATCGTGCGGCGTGACGCTCAGCCCGACAGTGCCGACGCGCTTGGCGATGTTCTTGGCAAGGTCGCCGATGCGCTCGAGGTCGCCGGCCATGCGGATCGAACCGACCACCGCACGCAGATCGTTGGCCATTGGCTGGCGCTTGGCGATCAGCGTGATGGCGCGATCGTCCAGCTCGCGCTGGCGGGCATCCATGATGGCATCGTCGGAAACCACGCGCTGCGCCAGCGCATTGTCCGAATTGAGCAAAGCCTTGGTCGAGCCACTGACCATCGAGCGGGCGAGATCGCCCATGTCGCGGATCAGCTGGCTGATCTGCTCCAGATCTTCATCGAAAGATGCAACGGTATGTTCACCCATGATCTTCGTCCCTCATATGCCCGAGTTCAGCCGAACCGGCCGGTGATGTAGTCCTGGGTGCGTTTGTCGTCGGGGGTGGTGAACATCTTGTCGGTGGCGCCCTCCTCGACCAGATAGCCTAGATGGAACATCGCGGTGCGCTGCGACACGCGCGCTGCCTGCTGCATCGAATGGGTGACGATGACGATCGTATAGTTCTGGCGCAGTTCGTCGATCAGTTCCTCGACGCGAGCAGTCGCGATCGGGTCGAGCGCCGAACACGGTTCGTCCATCAGGATCACCTCGGGCGACACGGCGATGGCGCGTGCAATGCACAGACGCTGCTGCTGGCCACCGGAAAGACCCGTGCCAGGTTCCTGCAAACGGTCCTTCACCTCGTTCCAGATTGCCGCCTTCTTCAGGCTCGACTCGACGATCTGATCCATGTCGGCCTTGCGCTTGGCCAATCCGTGGATGCGCGGGCCATAGGCGACGTTCTCGTAGATCGACTTGGGGAACGGATTGGGTTTCTGAAACACCATGCCGACGCGCGCCCTGAGTTCGACGACATCGATGTTCTTGTCGTAGATGTCTTCTTCGTCGAGCGTTATCTTGCCGGTTACCCGCGCGGAATCGATGGTGTCGTTCATGCGGTTGAGGCAACGCAGGAAGGTCGACTTGCCGCAGCCGGAGGGCCCGATCAGCGCCGTCACCTGATTCAGGCGGACGTCGAGATTGACATCGAACAGCGCCTGCTTCTCGCCATAGAACACGCCGACCTTGTCGCCGCGCATTTTGATCACTTCGTTCGACTTGGCGTTCATCTTATCGCCCACTGCGTTTTCAAGCGACTGTTCGGTCATGATGTTCATACCAAAATGCCTTTTTTCTACCAGCGCCGCTCGAACCGACGCCGAAGCACGATCGCGGTGATGTTCATGGCCATGAGGAAAACGAGGAGGATGATGATCGCGCCCGACATGCGCTCGACGAAGGCGCGTTCGGCCTCGTTCGCCCACATATAGATCTGCACCGGCAGCGCGGTGGCCGGATCGAAAGGCGTCGTCGGTGGATCGGCGACGAAGGCTACCATGCCGATCAAGAGCAGCGGCGCGGTTTCGCCGAGCGCACGCGCTAGACCGATGATGGTGCCGGTGAGGATGCCGGGTGCGGCAAGCGGCAGGATGTGCTGGAACACCATCTGCATCTTGGAGGCGCCAAGACCGAGAGCCGCCGAGCGAATCGACGGCGGCACCGCGGCAAGTGCGGCGCGCGTCGCGATGATGATCGTCGGCAGCGTCATCAGTGTCAGCACCAGGCCGCCGACGAAAGCGGCGGAACGCGGCATGCCCAGGAAATTGATGAACACCGCGAGGCCGAGCAAGCCGAAGACGATTGACGGCACCGCTGCCAGATTGTTGATGTTGACCTCGATAAGGTCGGTGAAACGGTTCTTCTTGGCAAACTCCTCCAGATAGATGGAGGCGGCGACGCCGATCGGCAGCGCCAGGAGCAACACGATTACCATCATATAAAACGAGCCGATGATCGCCACGCCCATGCCCGAGGTTTCCGGGCGGCTGGAGGCGCCGTAGGTGAACAGGCCGCTGTTGAAGTGCTCGGCCATCGCGCCCTCGGTCTTGAGCTTGTTCATCCAGGTGATCTGCTGGTCCGAGACCTTGCGTCGCGCTTCCTCGACACTGAGGTCGATCTGGCCCTTGAAAGCCGAGTCGAGATTGGCGGCGGCGAGGATGTTGACGTTGCGTGTCGTGCCGATCACGGACGGATCGGCGGCAACGATGTCGCGCAACTGGACGCGGGCGCCTTCCGACAGGAAGCCCTTGAGCTTCTGGATCATCGGCTTGTCATCAGGAGAGATGCCGAGCTTGGCCACAAGCGCGTTTTCGGCGAGCTTGGGATAATTTGCCTTGATCAGAACGCTCGGATCGGTTGCACGCTTGCCGGAAGGATCGATCACTTTCTCGTCGAACGAGATCGGCAGTGATACCGTCGTCTGCCAGAAGGCGGTGTAGCCTTTCGAGACGATGGTGATCAGCATGATTGCCAGGAACGCCAGGCCTACGGAAATCGCCACGACGCCATAGATGCGGAAACGGCGTTCGGCGGCGTAACGGGCCTTCAGGCCGATGTCGCGGCGCGGATGGGCCGCCGCCCTGACCATCGTATCCATGGAAATGTCGGTCATTCGTACTGCTCCCGATATTTGCGCACGATGTAGAGCGCGACGATGTTCATCACCAACGTCAGCGCGAACAGCGTCAGGCCGAGCGCGAAGGCGACCAGCGTCTGCGGCGAATTGAACTCGAGGTCGCCGGTGAGCTGGTTGACGATCTTGACGGTGATGGTCGTCATCGCCTCGAACGGGTTGATGGTGAGGTTGGCGGCGACGCCCGCCGCCAGCACGACAATCATCGTTTCGCCGATGGCGCGCGAGGCGGTCAGCAGGATGGCGCCGACGATGCCGGGCAGTGCAGCCGGCAGGATCACCCGCTTGATCGTCTCGGAGCGGGTCGCGCCGAGGCCAAGCGACCCGTCGCGCATGGCGCGCGGCACCGCGGTTATGATGTCGTCCGAGAGAGAGGACACGACCGGGATCAGCATGACGCCCATCACCAGGCCGGCGGTGAAGATGCTCTGGCCCTGGATGAAGGGCGAACCGCCGGTCAGCGCCGCGGACAGGTCGCGCAGGAATGGCCCAAGCGTGACGACGGCGAAGATGCCGTAGACGATGGTCGGTATGCCGGCCAGAAGTTCAAGCGCCGGCTTGACCACCGAGCGCACCTTGGGCGTTGCGTATTCGGCCATGTAGACAGCCGACATCAGCCCGACCGGCACCGCAACCAGCAGCGCGACGGCGGCGATGTAGAGCGTGCCCGCAAGAAGCGGGATCAGGCCGAACTGACCCTGGCTGCCGCCCGAACCGGCAGCGGCAAAACGCGGATCCCAGACGGTGCCGAAGAAGAAACTCATCGGCGAGACGCTTTCGAAAAAGGTGATCGTCTGGAACAGCATCGAAAGCACGATGCCGATGGTGGTCAGGATGGCGATGGTGGAGGCGGCAAGCAGCCCCCACAGCATCAGCCTCTCGACATTGTTGCGTGCCCTGGCGCGCGGCTCGATCTGCCTGAGCGCATAGAAGGCGCCGGCGATCGAGGAAACGAGAATGACAATGGCGCCGAACAGGCCGAGCCGGTCCTGGACCTTGTTCGCCTCGACGGCGATCGGGATCATGTAATCCTGCGTGTCGCTCGCCAGTGCCACACCCTTGGCGGCGAGCAGCGGCTGCAGCTCGGCAAAGCTGGCAGGCATTGCGGCCAGTGTGCCTGCATCGAGTTTGCGCAGGCCCCTGGCGAGGCTCTTTACGAGGCTGACATCCAGTGCCTCACTGGCAACCTTGCTGTCGACGGTGCGCTCGGGCAAGGCAGTGTGAATGTGTCGGTCAAGATAGACGGAAGACCCGACGGTCCAGACGGCAAGCAGCAAAAGAGCAGGCAGAACGGCGAGCAGGAAGGCCCACCAGCCATGATAGTGGGCGCGCGAATGCGGCTTGACCTTGCCATTGTCCTGGGCCGCGGCACGTTGCCGACCGATGAAAAAGGCAACCAGGCCGACGGCAACGACGATGGCCAGTACGAGCAAGGACGACATGGACCCACCCCAAGAGAAATTCTTACGCAGCCGCCATTGCGGCCTGCGATGAAACCGGGGCGCGGGATTTGGCCCGCACCCCGGTTCGGCAGCTGATTACATCGACTTTCCGGCGGCGAAAGCGTCACGCTGGGCCTGACGCTCGGCATCCGGAGCAGCAACGAGGCCGTATTCGGCGAGCGGGCTTTCCGGGCCAACCATCTGGTCGTCAAGGAAGAACTCGACATATTCCTTGAGGCCGGGAACGACGCCCAGATGCGCCTTCTTGACGTAGAAGAACAGCGGGCGCGAGACGGGATACTTGCCGCTGGCGATCGTCTCGGTCGAAGGCACGACGTCTTCCACGGTGGCGACCTTCAGCTTGTCGGCATTGTTCTCATAGAAGGCGAGGCCAAACACGCCGACGCCGGTCTTGTTGGAGTCGATGCGGGCGAGCGTCTCGGTATAGTCGCCATCGATGTCCACGGCCTTGCCGTCCTTGCGGATGGCGATGCAGGTTTTGCCGATTTCCTTGTCATCGGCAATGCCGGCGGCCTTGAGAGCAGCCTTGTCACAGCCGGCATCGAGAAGCTTGGTCTCGAACACTTCGCGCGTGCCATGCTTTTCGCCCGGAATATAGGCGGCGATGTCCCAGTCGGGCAGCTTCGGATTGACCTGGCTCCACTTGGTGTTCGGATTGTCGACGAGCTTGCCGTCGACGACCAGCTTGGCCGCGAGCGCCTTGTAGATGTCGGCGGGAACCAGCGCCCAATCCGGGCCCTTGATGTCGGTGGCGAAGACGATGCCGTCATAGCCGATCCGGACTTCCTGGACTTCCTTCACGCCGGCGTCGGCGCAGGACTTGAGTTCGTCCGCCTTGATCGGACGCGACGAATTGGCGATGTCGATGGTGTCTTCGCCGACGCCCTTGCAGAATTCCTTGATGCCCGCGCCGCTGCCGCCGGATTCGACGACCGGGGTCTTGAAGTTGGTGAATGTTTCGCCGAACTGCTCGGCGACGATCTTGGCATAAGGTAACACGGTCGATGATCCGGCGACCTGGATCTGGTCGCGCGCGGCGGCGAAGCCGGACGTCGCGGCGAGCGCAAGCGCAGCGGCCGACGCCGTATAGAGGAATTTCTTCATGTGGCCTGCTCCTGTTCGGAAGATGGTCTCTCGGCGCTCGTCAGTCGGCGCCCGCTGAGGCCAATAGCCTTCGATTATAACAGTCGCATGACAGTTTGATGTCACCCCGGTAACGCCTCATCGGGATGAGCAGAATGCCGCCTGGCCGGCACTCCCGACGCAGCCCCGCTTTGTCACCGGAATCAGGGACTTGCTCGATTCGGTCGAGGCTGGCCGGCGATTTGGGGATCAGCCGGCCTTTATGAAGAAAAGCCGGACGGGAGCGCGTTGCTCTCAGCCAGACGGTGTCGTGGCCGGGCCATCGCCGAAAACAGGTCCGTTGGGGTAGGTTGACGCTGTCTCATGCCGGCGGTCGCTGCTCCCGCCCGTAACTGGGAAGAGCGGAATTCGAATGTCGCCATTGTCTCGGCTGGATGCCGCCTTTCATATGGTGCGATCGCACCATAGTCTTGGCCGCTGACAGGGGCGCGAATCTTCGCCGTATTCCCGGTACTCGGGCAGAGCCGGCCTTACCCGGCGTTGCGCTGCGCCTGCCGGCTGGCGCCGACCCAGCGCTCGACCTTCTCGAGCAACGCCCGGGGACTGATCGGCTTGGGCAGATAGTCGTCCATGCCTGCCTCCAGGCAGCGCTCGCGGTCGCCCTTCAGCGCATGCGCGGTGACGCCGACGATCGGCACATGCGTGCCGGTTTCTTCCTCCAGCCGGCGAATGGCGGCGGTCGCTTCGAGACCGTTCATCTCCGGCATGGAGACATCCATCAGGATCATGCACGGGTTGAACCGGCCGAAGGCGTCGAGCGCCTTGCGGCCATTGCCGACGATCTCGAAACCATAACCGGTCTCGCCGAGGATCTGGGTGAACACCATCTGGTTCACCTCATTGTCCTCGGCCACCAGGATATCCAGCCTGTCGCCGCCAGCCGCCACCGGTGGCCTGGGGCGAATGGAGGGCGGCTGCAGCAGCGCCCGCTGTTCGGACGGCGCCGAGGGCTGCGGCCGCGTCACATTGCTCGCAGCGACGTCGGCTGCGAGCGGCTGCGCGTCGCTGCCGCTCGTGTTGTGGCGATGCCGCTGGATGGTGGCGACCAGCGTTTCCAGCAGCACCGAAGAGCGCGCCGGCTTGATCAGCTGGGCATCGATGCCAAGATCGCGATAGCTGGTGTTGGCGAGCGACTGGTCGACCGAGGTCAGCATGATGATCGGCGTGCCGGCAAGGCCGGCGGTGCTGCGCACGATCCGCGCCATTTCGGCGCCGCTCATTCCAGGCATCTGGTAGTCGAGCACGACGCAGTCGACCGGGACACCATAGGCAGCGGCGGCGATCAGCACCTTGAGGCCTTCGGCGCCGCTTTCGGCCGCGCAGGAATCGAACGTCCACGATGTCATCTGTTCGGTCAGGATGGCCCGATTGACGGCATTGTCGTCGACGATCAGTACACGCGCACCGGTCACGTCGATCGGCATGATGCGCTGTCCGTTCTGCTGTCCGGCCCTCGGCAGCGTCACCGTGAACCAGAAGGTCGAGCCCTTGCCTTCCGCACTTTCGACACCGATATCGCCGCCCATCAGCTCGACGAGCCGTGAGGTGATGGCAAGACCGAGGCCGGTTCCCTCGTGCCGCCTCGTCGAAGAGGTGTCGACCTGGCTGAATTTCTCGAACACCAGTTTCAGTTTTTCCTCGGGGATACCGATACCGGTATCGGTGACCGAGATCGTCAGCTTCGTTCCGGTTGGAACCCTCTCGCCGGTGACGTCGACCAGCACATGGCCTTCATCGGTGAATTTCACCGCGTTGCCGAGCAGGTTGGTGACGATCTGTCTGATACGGCCGACATCACCGACGAACAGGCTCTCGAGCCGAGGTTCGAGACGAACGATCAGCTCGAGGTCTTTTTCCTTGGCTCGTGTCGACACCAGCGTCGCCACATCTTCGATCGCCTCGGCCAGATTGAAGGGCGCCGGATCGAGCACCAGCTGACCGGCATCGATCTTGGAGAAGTCCAGGATGTCGTTGATGATGGTGAGCAGCGCATTGCCCGATTTCACGATGATGTCGGTAAACGTCTTCTGTTTCGGGTCGAGGTCCGATTTGGCCAGCAGCTCGGCCATGCCGAGCACGCCGTTCATCGGCGTGCGGATCTCATGGCTCATATTGGCGAGGAATTCCGACTTGGCGCGGTCGGCGAGCACGGCGCGCTGACGCGCTTCGCGTAGTTCCGCCTCTCGCATCTTCAGCTCGGTGATGTCGGTGGTCGAGCCGATCAGATAGAGCGAGCCGTCGGAGGCGATCATCGCGCCCTTGCGGGCGAATTGATGCCTGACGCTGCCGTCGGCCAACGTCACCGTCTCTTCGACCTCCTGGGTTTCGCCGGTGCGCAGCACGGCGAGGTCGCCATTGACGAAAGCCTCGCCATCCGGCCCGAAAATCTCGATGTCGGTCTTGCCGATAGCCTCTTCCTTGCTGAAGCCCGTGAGATCGGACCAGCCCTTGTTGACATAGAACTGCCGGAGATCGGAGCGCTTGGCGTAGATCGATACCGGCACGTTGTCGATCAGGCTGCGGAACACCTCGTTCTCGCGCATGCTTTCTTCCAGCGCACGCTCGCGCGCCTTGACGTCGGTGATGTCGGTGCTCGAACCGACCAGATGCACCGACCCGTCCAGCGTCACCAGGCGGCTCTTGCGCGTCATCAACTGCCGAACCGTACCGTCGCGATGGGTGACGGGTTCCTCGACCTCCTTGACGGCGCCCGTCACGACGACTTGCGTGTCGTCATGGCTGTAGCCATCGGCGTCCTGCGCACCGAACAACTGCCGGTCGGTGCGGCCGATGACATCCTCCTTGGCCAAGCCGGTGATCGCGCACCAGGCCTTGTTGACGAATTCTATGCTCAGGTCCTGCGCCTTGATGAAGGCGGCCACCGGCAACTCGTCCATCACGTGCCGGAACAGGTCGATCTGGCGCATCGAATCGCGCAATGCCGCCTCGCGGCTCTTGATCTCGGAGATGTCAACGCGAACACCGATGAAGGTGCCATCATCGGTCCGCATGTCGTAGACCTGGTACCAGCGGCCGTCGGGGTTATGACGCTCGTAGCAGGAATTGGGCAAGCGGTAGCGGGCGAGGATCGCATCCAGCCAGCGGTCATGGTCGCTGTCGTAGAGCTGGTCGACTTGTGGATCGCCGCTGTCGCGGAAATAGCCGTTCGCATGGCCCAGAACGAGTGCCTCGCGGAATGTGCAGCCGGGCTGCCATGCCGGCTTCAAGGCCGGCAGCGTATCCTGGATCTTGCGGTTGGCGAAAACGAACCTGTCGTCGCGATCGTAGATGATCACGGCGGCCGGCAAGGATTCCAGCACGCTGGCGAGATGCTTGCGCGCATCCTGCGCTTCCGTCTCGCGGCGCTTCATTTCGGAAATATCGAACAGGAAGCCGGCAACATAGTTGCGGCCGCTGGCCATGCCGACGCGGCTCTTCCTGACGATACGCGATCGGCTGGCGCCATCGACCTCGAAATTCTCTTCCACTTCGTACGGCCGCCCGGTCGAAAGGACCTCACCTTCGCTCTGCTCGAAAAGCGCGACAGCGTTCGCTGGGAGGAAATCGCCGCCGGGCTTGCCGAGCATGGCTTGCGGCGTCTGGCCAAACAGAGCCGCGAACGCCTCGTTGACGAAGACAAAGCGCAGATGGTCGTCCTTGACGAAGATCGGATCCTTGACGGCGTTGATCACCGCCTCCGCCAGCCGCGCCTTCTCCAGCGCGTCGGCAAGTTCGGCCTCCCGGTCCTTCATGTCGGTGACGTCGACATAGGAGATCAGCCGCTTGCCGCCGGCCAGCGGCGCCATCGACGAGATCAGGGTGCGGCCGTCATTGCGCGGGAACTGCCGCGCCGCGGCGATCCCGGCCCTGATTTCCGCCTCGCGCTCGGCGATATGCCGCTGCCATGATGCATCGTCGGCACCAAACGGATCGATGTCGCGGCTGGCGTCCATCAGATCGCGGAAGCTGCAGCCGATCTCGGCGCGCCGGGCGTCGATCTGCCAGAAATCATAGAAAGCACGGTTGATGATCTCGGTGCGCATATCGGCGTCGAGGACGAGGACACCGATCGGCATCTGGTCGACCATGGTGCGGAGACTGGCGAAGGTCTCGGCGATCTTGGCGTTCGCGCTTTTGATCTCCGCATCGCGTTGCTTGATCTCGGTGACCTCATAATAGGTCAGCAGCCGCTTGCCACCTGACAGCGCCGTCACCGAGAACATCATCGTCCTGCCGTTGGCATGGACAAATTCGCGCGGCGCGACGGATCCGGCGCGAATCTCCTCGAGACGAGTGGCAAGGTAGCGCTGCCATTGCCGTTCGTCGATGTCGCCATAGATGCCGCTGCGGCGGTTGAGCTCCATCAACAGGCTGAACGGAGCGCCGACGCCGACAGCGCCGTCCGGAATCCTCGAGAGGTCGCGATAGGCCTTGTTGACGATCAGCGTGTCGAGCCTGGCGTCGAGGAGCACGACGCCCATGTGCATGGCGTCCATCGTCCGCTCGAGGTCGGCCAGATGCTGGTCGGGCTCGCCGTCGGCCGATGGTTCCGGCCCCGGACCTTTGAAGGCGCCGGCCAATGCCGTGACGTTGCGGCCGATTCCGCGATAGCCGGCAAATCTTCCTTCGTCGTCGAACTTCGGAAAGCCTGATGTCAAGACCCAGCGACAGTCGGCGCTGCCACCCTTGAGTTCGTAGACGAAGTCGCGAAAAGGCCGGTGCGCCTGCAGATCCTCCAAATGCGCGGCGCCACTACGATCGCCGTTCAGGACCTGATTGAGGAAGTCGAAGCGGAACCGGCCAAGCACGTTTGCCGGATCGATGCCGGTGGCTGCCTGGTAATTTTGCGAGAGCCAGGAGAAGCGCAGTTCGGCGTCGGTCTCCCAGACCCAGTCGGAACCGGCTTCGACGAGTTGGCGAAGCGCATCGTTCGAATCCATGCAAGAGGCGGACGATGATGCATCGTCGCCATGCGCTGTGGATCTGCGAGGCGCGCGCTTGCCGCGCGCGCTGATTGTTTCGTTCGCTTCCGCCATGCCGTCCCCACCCCGAAAACCAAGGCCGAACCCTCCTCCGCGGTTCGTCGGCAAAATGTGCCCGAGAAGCATTAAGGATCCGCTAACCTTAACGGTCAGTTAGCTCCATTCCGCCCGGTTGTCGGCGGGGTCGAACCCGCTATATAAGCAACGGCAGGGGTATTGCTGATGCTTGGACGGATTGTGCCTTTTTTCATGGGGCTGGCGCTGCTTTTCGGCGGCGGTTGCTCGCGCAGTTATGACGGCACGGTCGTCATCCCGAGACCGCTCGATGTCCGGCGCATCTGGGATCGGCCGCCACCGAATGTCGACTACGGCCAATCCGAGGTCGAAAACGGCGCTTTTCCGGTGGCGCCGCAGCCGCCCCGGCGTTTTTCCGAGCGCAAGGTCAGCCATGCCGCACCGAAACGGCACCAGACGAGGTTGCCTGCGTCGGCGTCCCTATCGGCGCCGGCGAAGTCGCTGACCTGCAGGAACATCAGCGAGCCTGGCAAGAGAGCTCGCATGGTCTGCGATTAGATTGGAGCTTGGTCTCTTAAAAGCGGGATTCGGTCAAACAAACGCGATCCGCGGATAGCTCGGCGAACCGGCCTTCACAGGGAAGCAGCGCCTTTTTTCGGCTCCTTCGCTCCGAGTTTGTCGAGTGCAAGACGAACCTGACGCAGATCTTCCTGCCAACCGTCATCGTCGTCCATTGGACCCTCCGAGGCAGCCCGCTGCAACCCACGCGCCTCGGATTCGATCTCGCGCAGTTCGGCGATTTTCTGTTCGGTGGTCAGCGAGTCGTCTTCGACGATCTCCAGCACCCGCATTTCCCTGAACGTAGCCATGGCGTTCCTCCCGGCTGATGTCGATCACAACGCCGTGAGCGCCCCTCTGTTCCAGACGGATCGCGCAGCCGCATAGCAGCAGGCACGCCGCCGCCGGTGATCGCAAGACCGGCGATCATTCGGCCGGGAAAAATGCCGGGCCGACCAAGCGCACCGGCCGCTCGCCGGCCTCGATCGAAAGGTGCTGGGCGGCACCTGGGGCTTCGGCATCGATCCCGGGGACGGCCGCAACCGTGCCGAGATCCGGCTTCGCCGTCGGCAACGGAATAATGGCGTTGCGCATGTTGGCGGGCGTCACGGTCCTGGCTCGCAGTTCGGTGACCCGCTGGTAGTAGCGCTTGACGTCGCATGCCTTGAAATTCGCATCATCGCGATATCTGAAGGCTGCCGGCAGCTCGGTATAGGGTTTGCGCGTGTCGAGCGCGGTCATCTGGTCGGTCTCGAGGCTAGCGTCGTTCAACGTGTAGAGGTCGACGCCGGGGTCATCGCAGATGTAACGGCATTGATCGACCGTCTCCTTCAGATCGCCGCTGGCGGCGAATTGCGACTTTGGCGCCGGGAAGAAATATCCGTCCGACAGACGCACGCAAAACAGCATCGCATTGCCGGCGAACGTGGTGCTCGCCGATTGGGTGCTGGGCGCGGCGCGCACAGGCCGTTGCTTTGCCGAAGGCGCACAGCCAAGCGCGACGAGGCGCGCCTGCAGGCCCGCTGTGTCGCGGCCCGAATTCCCAGCGGCAGCGATCCGGCGCTGCACATCCGAGCGGCTCCTGGCGAGATCGGCGCAAGCGTTGAAGAGACCACCAAGCGAACTCTTCGCCGTGCACTGGCGCTGTCTCTCGATAGTCTGGATGGCTGCAAGTTGCCGGCGCAACTGGGCAAGCTCCGGGCTCGCCCCGCCGCTGCGGCCAGCCGAAAGCAACTGGCTTCTGATCGCGCCGCAGCTGTCCGCGTAGGACGAAAGCGTACCGAACAAAACTGCCGCCAGAGAAATAAATGCGATCACCATGGAAGGCCAGAAACGGATCATCGGGACAACTGGTTCTTTTTGCGGAGAACCTGGAATTTAGAGTCCATGACTTCAGCAAGCTTCGGTTACATGAGTAGTTCCTAATAATCTAACGAATTTCGACATGAATGACCTATTGTCTATTGTACTACGTCACCTCATGTAAATTCGATATTGCATTTTTATTTCAAGATTGAGACGAACCTCGAAAGAAAGCGCAAGCCTGACCATCGCCGAGGACCTGCAGCGCAACGGACCAAGATCAATGCGCATTATCGCCAGGCGTTCGAAACCTTTGCCCGGTCTTCCGCGTTGAAGGACCAAAAGGAGAACGCAGATGTCGATCCACTTCACCGTCTCCGACCTGACAAGAAACCTGTTTCACTCGCTGGGGCTGGACCAGCGCGCGCCAAGGCCACTCAATCCCGAGCAAAGCCTGTTGCTGGAATGCTATCTGGCCGGCCAGGTTCCTGAATCAGCCTGGAGCGACTACGTCTTCGAGACGCCCGATCTTGCCCGGCACGCCGAGGCCAGGCGCAGTCACCACTGAACCGGCAGCGGCGCCTATTTTGGAGAAGCGAATTGCAACGTAAACACGTTGCCAGCGACCCCTTGCGCCAGCTTCGCCGAGAAAGTCAGGGGCAGGCAATCCTGCAGGGCCGCTGTCGCGGCATCGACAAACGATTTCTTCGCTTTGGCATCACCATCCACTTTAATGGCCGTCGGCCTCGGCGGGCCGATCAGCGTGCCATCCCGCTTGAAGCTGAAGCTCAAGGTGACGCTGGCGGTCCCGGCGTCCGCCGGCGGTGTCCAGCATGCCTGGATCGCTGCCCCGACATCGTCCATCGTGTTGAGTTCGGCTGCACTCGAAGCATGGACAGCGGTTGCCAGCATCACGCCCGCAACCGCAATCCGTCTCGCAACGCTTTTCATCGCCAGCCCTCGTCTCATACTGACCGACAATCCATGCCGGACTGCCGAGATGGATGGTAGGGCCAACGCCGGCAATGACAATATCTCTCGACAAAAGTTGACGCCAAAAAAGCGACACTGGACGAGGCCTGCGTGCCAATTCGCACTTGGCGATGGCGTGCAAAAGCAAAAAGGTCGGCATTGCGCCGACCTTTCCTATCGCTACGACGTTCTGCGCCAGTACATCCGTGGTCGCGGGCCGAAAGCGAATTGCCTGCAGTAGACAGGGCTTTGGTTAACGTATCCTTAACCTCAGGCCTTGGCCTGCGACTTCACATGGGCGATGTAGCCGCGCACATCGCCGGCCGGCTCGCTATAAGCCTTGCCGAGCGTCTTCTCGATCGCCGCCACATAGTCCTTCGCCCACTTGGGCAAGGCATAGTCGACGACGGCCAGGAATTCGAGCGTCGCCGCCAAGCGGATATCGGCGATTGAAGGATGCTTGCCGCCGATGAACGGCTTGCCGTCCCTGAAGAAGCTGTGAAACACTTCGAGCGGCTCGGCGATCGCCGCCATCGCCGCCTTCTGGGCCTCCGACTTCCTGTCGGGGTTCGCGTCGCTGTGGCCGACCTCGCCGGCATATTGTGGGAAGCCGAGCGCCGGATAGGTGGCGCGTGCCACATAGGGGTAGAGCGTGCCGATCAGGTAGAACATGGCACTGTCGACCATCGCCCGCTTGGCCGGCGCCTTCGGATAGAATTTCTCCAGCCCGTGCTTGTTGGCGAGATACTGCATGATGGCGCAACTTTCCCACAGCACGCCTCTGGGGAGGCCCTTGTCCTCGATCATCGGTGTCAAATGGGCGGGATTTCGCGCCATGAACTCCGGCGAACGGGTGTGGCCCCAGGCATCGGTCTCGGCATGGTCGAAACCGGCCGCGCGCGCAAACACCCGCACGGTCATGTTGTTGACGCTGGGCTTCAGCATGCTGAGCTTCAACGCCGGCTTCTTGGCCGGCTTGGCCTTGGGCGCGGCTTTTGCCGTCGCCTTCACCGCAGGCTTGGCGGCCGCCTTGGCTTTTGGCTTTGCCGCAGCTTTCGCCGCGGATTTCCCGGCAGTCTTCGTCGCTGTCTTGGCCATCTTGTTCCTCCCTCTGGTCTGTTCAGTATGGGTTCTTCGGCGCCCGATCGTCCGACAAGGTGGCGCGGGAACGTTCGACGAGCGCCTGGATCGCATCGGCGAGATGCACTTCGGCGATGTTGTAGTCGCCGCGCGCGACCCGCAGCCTGTGCGCTTCCATCAGCACATCGGCGTGGGTGAAGCCCGCTGGCGGTTCGAAGCGGTAGGACGCCACTTCGATCAGCAGGCCGAGCGGATCCTCGAAATAGATCGAATCCATGAAACCGCGATCCTTGACGCCGCTGTGCTTGATGCCGCGCTCGTCAAGACGGGAGACCGCCTGCAGGAAGGTGACGCGCGACACCGAAAAGGCGATGTGGTGGACACAGCCCGGATCGGTCGGCGTGCGCCGCTTCTCCGGTGTGCGGCTCTCGTCGGTGAAGATGGTGATCAGCCGGCCGTCGCCGGGATCGAAATAGAGATGGCTTTCCCTCGGCTTGTCGAGGTTGGGCTGTTCGAAGATGAACGGCATGCCGAGCACGCCTTCCCAGAAATCGATAGAGGTCTGGCGCCCGGCGCCGACCAGCGTGATGTGATGAACGCCCTGCGACTGCAGCTTCTGCATTGGCATTCCTCCCCCACGGCATGAACTGGCCGTCCGGGCAGCGCGGCGTTCTGCGCGCCGCCGGAGCCGAACCTCAGGATCCGTGACGTGATGCTAATGCAAACAGGGCCGCAGCGCCAGAAGCGACGAACGCGGCGACGCAACGGATAAGCCGGATGATTGAGAGTGCGCCGCCCTTCCGATGCCCGGACATCGGAAGGGCGTACACGCTACGCTTTTGGAGGCTGAGGGTCGACGATCCGGCCGACGGCCGACCGAATGAGATACCGACTTACGAGCCGCTGCTGTTGACCGTAGTGCCGACGTTCGTGAAGATTCCGTTGAGCGAATTGCCCAGCGCCCCGGCGCCGGTGATGATCGCCAGCGCGATAAGAGCCGCGATCAAGCCATACTCGATCGCGGTCGCGGCCGACTCGTCCCAAGCGAAACGACAGGCTATTTTCTTCATGTCGACCTCCTACAGCTACTAAAGCGGCAACTAATATATCGTCGTGAGTTGCGGGGGCGTTAAGGTTCTCGGTTTCGGGTCCGTTAACATTTGCCAGACGAATGAAATGAAGGCCAGTATCGAGGGTCGTCGACTTCAGAAACGAAATCGGCGGCATCCTGCGAATTTGTCGAAAAACTTGGTACGCCCAAGGGGAATCGAACCCCTGTTCCCGCCGTGAGAGGGCGGTGTCCTGACCGCTAGACGATGGGCGCGTTCAAGAACCGGCGATATAGGCTGAGCGCTGGGAAAAAGCAACTGGGCTTCGCTGGCTTTGTCGTATCGGGGAAAAGCCGTCCGCAAGCCTAGCGTTTCGGCTCGATCAGATCCCAGAGATTCCCATGCAGATCGGCGAAAACCGCCACCGTGCCATAGGGCTCGAAGCGCGGTGCTTCGCGGAATTCGACGCCCTTCTCCAGCATCGCCGCATGGTCGCGGGCAAAGTCGTCGGTTTCCAGGAACAGGAAGACACGCCCGCCGGTCTGGTTGCCGATGCTCTGCCTTTGCGCCTCGTCGGACGCTTCGGCCAGAAGCAGCCTGGCGCCCTGCCCGTTGGCCGGCGCGACCGTGATCCAGCGCTTGCCGCCGCCGAGATCGACATCTTCGACGAGCAGGAAGCCCAGCCGCTCGACATACCAGGCAATCGCCTCGTCATAATTGGCGACGACCAGGGCGACCGTGGCGATGCGGCGATGCTCGGCGAACCCGCTCATGCCTGAGGCTTGCTCATTGGCCTGCTGCCGTTCATCGTTGCGGCTCGGTCACTTGTTGCGGATCGCAAAGCGGCCGATCAGGCGTCGCTCGGTGATGTCGTAGACGAAGATCGTGCGGCTGCCGTCGGCAAGCTCGGCGTCGATCGAGACACGATTGCCGGACAGCGACTGGCTGACCACCGTGGCGCCGACCGGCAGCACGATGTCGCCGTTGACCGGTTCGCCGGCGGGTGTCTGGATATCGCCGGCCAGCGGCGGGTTCGCCGGCGGTGCATTGCGCGCTTTGTAGACAAGGGCGCCGATCACCACCATAAGGGCGAGGAACAGCAGGCCGAGATTGATCCCGACGAAGCGGACGAGTTTCCTGCGCACCTTTTCGACCTCGGGGTCGAGCGGCTTATCCTGGTCTTCTTCGGCGATCGGGCTGGCCATGGCAAAACAGTTCCGGAACGGTTTTTCAATGAGCGCTCATAGCGAAGAGGCCCCTGAATTGATAGAGGCGGAACCGACAGTGCTGGTGGCGGGCGCGGATGCGGCCGGCCTGCGCCTCGACCAGTGGCTGGCCGCAAGCCTTGGCCCGGACATGTCACGCAGCCGCGTGCAGATGCTGATCAGGCAGGGCGCGGTCTCGGTCGACGGCAAGCCCGTCGACGAGACCAAGCGCAAGATGGCGCCGGGCGAGAGCGTGTCGGTTACCATGCCGGAGCCGGAGCCGGCGGAGCCGCAGGGCGAGAACATCGCACTCGATGTACTCTATGAGGACGACGAACTGATCGTCATCAACAAGCCGGCCGGGCTTGTCGTGCACCCCGGAGCGGGCAACTGGACCGGCACACTGGTCAATGCGCTGATCCATCATTGCGGCGACAGCCTTTCAGGAATCGGGGGTGTGCGCCGGCCGGGCATCGTCCACCGCCTCGACAAGGAGACCAGCGGCGTCATGGTCGTCGCCAAGACCGACCGCGCCCACAAGTCACTGTCCGAGGCTTTCGCCGATCACGGCCTGACCGGCGACTTGAAGCGTGCCTATCTGGCGCTGGTCTGGGGCATACCGCAGAGGCCGACCGGAAGGGTCGACGCGCCGCTCGGCCGCGCCGCCGACCGCGTGCGCCGTGCCGTGGTGCCGGAAGGACGCGACGACGCCCGCCATGCGGTCACCCACTTCGCCGTGCAGGAGCGCTTCGGCGAGAGCCAACAGGAGTTCGCCACGGCCAGCCTGGTCGAATGCCGGCTGGAGACCGGCCGCACCCACCAGATCCGTGTCCACATGGCGCATATCGGCCATCCGGTGATCGGCGACCCCGACTACGGCCAAGCCTTCCGCACCAAGGCCAACCGGCTGCCCGAACCGCTGAAAAGCCAGGTCAAGGCATTTCCCCGGCAGGCTTTGCATGCCTGGCTCCTTGCATTTCGCCATCCCACTACCCATCTAACGATGAGGTTCGAGGCGCCGTTACCGAGGGACATGGAGGAACTCGTCGGCGGCTTCCGCAAGCTCTGAACCCGCCATCCAAAAAACCTGACTGACATTGTTCACTGCAGCGTGACACACTGTTTCGTGTTGAACAAATGCCTGTCTTTTCTGGTTTTGTTCCTGTATAAGATCTGATGTCGCGGGCGAGCCTTTTGGTGCTCGCGTCACATGCCCGCCGCGTTTCGGGGGCATCACTCCAATAGAGAGGGGGCGCTATCATGGCCCAGTCACTACCCAGTATCGTTTCCGGCGAAGGCGGCCTCAGCCGCTACCTGGAAGAAATCCGCCGCTTTCCCATGCTGCAGCCGCAGGAAGAGTACATGCTCGCCAAGCGTTATGCCGAGCATGAAGACACCTCCGCTGCGCACAAGCTCGTCACCAGCCACCTCAGGCTCGTCGCCAAGATCGCCATGGGCTATCGCGGCTATGGCCTGCCGATCGGTGAAGTGATCTCGGAAGGCAATGTCGGCCTGATGCAGGCCGTCAAGAAATTCGAACCCGAGCGTGGCTTCCGCCTCGCGACCTATGCCATGTGGTGGATCAAGGCCTCGATCCAGGAGTACATCCTGCGCTCGTGGAGCCTGGTCAAGATGGGCACGACCGCCAACCAGAAGCGCCTGTTCTTCAACCTGCGCAAGGTGAAGGGCAAGATCCAGGCGCTCGACGACGGCGACTTGAAGCCCGACCAGATCACCGAGATCGCCACAAGGCTGAACGTTTCCGAAGCCGAAGTGGTGTCGATGAACCGCCGCCTGTCCGGCGACGCCTCGCTCAACGCCCCGATCCGGGCCAGCGAAGGCGAATCCGGCGAATGGCAGGACTGGCTGGTCGACGACCACGAAAGCCAGGAAGAGATGCTGATCGAGCAGGACGAGCTGGAAAACCGGCGCGGCATGCTGTCGGGCGCTCTTGCCGTGCTCAACGAGCGCGAGCGGCGCATCTTCGAGGCCCGTCGCCTCGCCGAAGAGCCGCTGACGCTGGAAGAGCTGTCGTCCGAGTTCGACATCAGCCGCGAGCGCGTGCGCCAGATCGAGGTGCGCGCCTTCGAGAAGGTGCAGGACGCGGTCAAGGCCGCCGCCAAGCGCCAGACCCAGGCGCTGCGCACGATTGAGGCGCAGCCGGCGGCGTAAGGTTAGCTAAGGCAACAAAAAAATCAAGGCGGCGCCAGTAAACCTGGCGCCGCCTTTTTTGTGGCTGATTGGGAGTTGGCGAACGGGGGCGACAGCCAATCTCCCCCGCAAGGGTCGAGATTGGCAGCTTCACCAACGGCCCCTCAAAGCCCGTCCAGCGGAAACTTCAGGTACCGCCGGCCATTGGCTTCGGGTTCGGGCAGCCTCCCGCCATTCATGTTGACCTGCAGCGCATGCAGGATCAGCCGCGGCATCGGCAGCGTCCTGTCGCGCGCCTCGCGCAGGGCGACGAACTCGGCCTCGCTGCAGGCGGCGGCAAGATGGATGTTGGTAGCCTTCTGTATGGCGACCGTGCTTTCCCACAAAGGCTCGCGGCCGCCGGCCTGATAGTCATGGCCGACGAACACCCGCGTCTCGTCCGGCAGCGCCAATATGTCCTGGATCGAGCGCCAGAGCCGCGCGGCACTGCCGCCGGGAAAGTCCGTCCTCGCCGTGCCGCTGTCGGGCATGAACAGCGTGTCGTGGATGAAGGCGGCATCGCCGATCACATAGGTGATCGAGGCCAGCGTGTGTCCGGGCGAGAACAGCACCTTGACCGGAAGGGTACCCACTTGGAAGGTTTCGCCTTCTCTAAACAGCCTGTCCCACTGCGAACCGTCGGCGGGAAAATCCGGCCAGTTGTAGATCGCTTTCCACAGTTTCTGGACCTCGATGACCCTGTCGCCGATCGCCGTCGGCGCGCCGGTCTTCTCTCTCAAGTAATGCGCCGCCGAGAAATGGTCGGCATGCGGATGGGTGTCGAGGATCCATTCGACGCTCAGTCCCTGCTCGCTGACGAAGTCGAGCAGGACATCGGCATTCGTCGTTGTCGTAGCACCGGATTTCTCGTCGAAATCAAGGATCGGATCGATGATGGCGCATCGCTTCGTCGCCTGGTCGGCGACGACATACTGGATGGCGCCGGTCGGCTTGTCATAGAAGCCGCTGACCTGCGGCCTGGCCAAAGCTACGTCCAATTCCGGCTTCCCCAACTCTCGGTCGCCAGGAATGATTTTCTCTGACGACACCCGAGAGGAGCATGGTTGTCCGCTCGGGTGAGCCAGTCAAGTATCCTTTCGCTCGCGGCGACAGGAAAGCCAAAACTGTTCCGAGCGGTCAGGCCGACGGCTGCTTGGTCTTCCGCAGATACGGCAGGATGGTCTCATAAGCGCCGAAGCGTTTGATTGCATCCTCGTTGGAAACGGCCGCGGTGATGATCACGTCCTCGCCCTGCTTCCAGTTCGCCGGCGTCGCCACTTGATGCTTGGCGGTGAGCTGCATGGAATCGACCGCGCGCAGGATCTCATCGAAATTGCGCCCCGTGGTCATCGGGTAGGTCAGCACCAGTTTGATCTTCTTGTCCGGTCCGATGACGTAGACCGAGCGCACTGTGGCGTTGTCGGCGGGCGTGCGGCCCTCCGACGTCTCGCCGGCACCGCCCGGCAGCATGTCGTAGAGCTTGGCGACCTTGAGGTCCTTGTCGCCGATCAGCGGATAGTTCACCGAATGACCGGTCGCCGTCTTGATGTCGTCCTGCCACTTGCCGTGACTTTCGACCGGATCGACCGAAATGCCGATGATCTTGACGTTGCGCTTCTTGAACTCGCCTTCGAGCCCCGCCATCGTGCCAAGCTCGGTCGTGCAGACCGGCGTGAAATTCTTCGGGTGACTGAACAGGATCGCCCAACCGTCGCCGATCCAATCATGGAATTTGATCGTCCCTTGCGTGGTCTCGGCGGTAAAATCCGGCGCAATGTCGTTGATACGAAGGCTCATGGTACATCTCCCCTGTAAACGGAACCGTCGGCAGCGAGGAACGGCACACGGCAACCCACGCCGCCATCAAGCTGTCCCGCCCTGCATCGTTGCATCTTAGCGCAAAAATCGTGGCTGCAAGATAATATGAAACTCTTGTCGGCGGCAGGCGAGCATTTTTATGCTTTCGAATGCGCGGCGCGCGGATGAGAGCCTGGGGCTGGACAGGAAAGGTTCTGTCTCAGCTCTTGTTGACCGCCAGCGTCACAGTCAGGTCTTCCATGCGCTGTGCCAACGCGCCGAGCGCGTTGGTGAGCACGCTATCGCTCTTGTCGGCCTTGGTCAGAGCCTCGTCGCGGGTCTTGCGCAAGGTCAGCACTTCGCTTTCCATGCCCTTGACGCGTTTTTGCAACTCGGAGAGTTCATCCATCACCATAATGCCGGCCATCACGGTCAGCCGCTGATCGCCGATCTCGCCGAACGAGTCCTTCAGGTGTGAAACATAGCGGTCGAAGCGTTCGGCAAGGTCGATCAGATGCTCTTCCTGGCCCTCGTCGCAGGCCATGCGATACTGCTTGCCGTCGATTGAAACCGTGACCTGTGCCATCGGGCCAGCTCCTATCTGTCCAACACGGCGCGGATGGTTTCCATGGCGGTCACCAAACGTCGCGAGACTTCCTTGTTGGCATCTTCCAGCCGTTCGGCGCGCGCTTCGGAATTATCGAGTTCCTGCGCCAGCCGCGAGCGGTCGGCATTCATCCGCTGCACCTCGGCCTCGGCTTCGGAGTAGTCGCGTTCATGCTCGAGCTTGGCCGCGACGGCGTTTTCCAGCCCCTCGATGGCCTTGCCCAGCCTCGCGATGACTTCCTTGAGTGTGGCTTCCCCGGTCATGGCCTTCGTCCTGTGCCCTGCCCATCACCGAATCGTTCACGTTCAGAACGCGTTATCCCTGAAACATTAGGCACCGGGTGAAGGCAACGTCAACAAAGCTCTCGCGACTGTCCCCCGCTAACGCTAATGTAGGTCCGCCGCCGGCATCACAAGACCGGCAAATGTGCACCCGATTTGTTGACTAAAAGCCCGCGCCTGCTATGTGTCGCGCACCCTTTTCAAGGGCTCTCCCAAGCCCCCAAACCCCCACTTCTGGAGGAACCATGACGTCGCGTGAACAACATGACCGGATGGCCAATGCGATCCGCTTTCTCTCCATGGACGCCGTCGAGAAGGCAAATTCCGGCCATCCAGGCCTGCCCATGGGCTGCGCCGATATCGCCACGGTGCTGTTCACGCGCTTCCTGAAATATGATCCCAAGGCCCCGCACTGGGCCGACCGCGACCGTTTCATCCTGTCGGCCGGCCATGGCTCGATGCTGCTCTATTCGCTGCTGCATCTGACCGGCTACGAAGACATGACCCTCGACCAGATCAAGCACTTCCGTCAGTTGGGCTCGAAGACCGCCGGCCATCCCGAATACGGCCATGCCACCGGCATAGAGACGACGACCGGCCCGCTCGGCCAGGGTCTCGCCAATTCGGTCGGCTTCGCGCTCGGCGAGCGCATCATGAATGCCGCCTTCGGCAACGATCTCGTCGATCATTACACCTATGTGCTGGCCGGCGACGGCTGCCTGATGGAAGGTGTTTCCCAGGAAGCCATCGCGCTTGCCGGCCATCTCAAGCTCAACAAGCTGATCGTCTTCTGGGACAACAACGACATCTCGATCGACGGTCCGGTCTCGCTGTCCGACAACACCGATCAGGTGGCCCGCTTCCAGGCCTCCGGCTGGAATGCCAGCCACATCGACGGCACCGATCCCGAAGCGATCGCTTATGCCATCGAAGCCGCCCGCCGTTCCGACAAGCCGACCATGATCGCCTGCAAGACGACCATCGGCTTCGGCGCGCCGACCAAGGCCGGCACCAACAAGGCGCACGGTTCGCCGCTCGGTGCCGACGAGATCGCCGGCGCTCGCAAGTTCTTCAACTGGGATTCGCCGCCCTTCGAGATTCCGGCCGACATCCTCGACGCCTGGCGCACCGCCGGCAAGGCCGGCGCCAAGGCGCGCACCGACTGGGAAGGCCGCTTGGCCAAGGCCGATGCCAAGCTGAAGGCCGAGTTCGAACGCCGCCTCAGCGGCAAGCTGCCGTCCAATTTCGACGCCATCATTGCCGATTACAAGAAGAAGCTGTCGGCCGACAAGCCGAAGGTCGCCACCCGCAAATCGTCCGAGATGGCGCTGGAAGTCATCAACGGCGCCGTGCCCGAGACCATCGGCGGCTCCGCCGACCTGACCGGCTCCAACAACACCAAGACCAGCCAAACCAAGAACATCACCTCGGACGACTATGGCCAGCGCTATATCCATTACGGCATCCGCGAGCACGGCATGGCGGCTGCGATCAACGGCCTGACGCTGCATGGCGGCCTCATCGCCTATGGCGGCACTTTCATGTGCTTCTCCGACTACGCCCGCCCGTCGATGCGGCTGGCATCGCTGATGGGCATCCGCTCGATCTTCGTCATGACCCATGATTCCATCGGTCTGGGCGAAGACGGCCCAACCCACCAGCCGGTCGAGCATCTGGCCGCATTGCGTGCCATTCCCAACCACAATGTCTTCCGCCCGGCCGACGCGGTCGAAACCGCCGAATGCTGGCAGATCGCCCTGGAGTCGGAAAAGACGCCGTCGACGTTGGCGCTGACCCGCCAGAACCTGCCGACGGTGCGTACCGAATTCTCGGCGAAGAACCTCAGTGGACAGGGTGCCTATGAGGTGGCTGCCGCCAGCGGCGAGGCAGCGGTGACGATCTTCGCCACCGGCTCCGAGGTCGAGATCGCGCTTGGCGCGCGCGACCTGCTGGAAAAGCACGGCCATCCGACCCGCGTCGTCTCGGTGCCCTGCTTCGAACTGTTCGACCAGCAGAGCGACGACTACCGCAAGAAAACGATCGGCAACGCGCCGATCAAGATGGCGATCGAGGCCGGCATACGCCAGGGTTGGGATCATCTGATCGGCTCCGACGGCATCTTCGTCGGCATGACAGGCTTCGGCGCCTCGGGCACGATCGAGCAACTCTATCCGCATTTCGGCATTACCGCCGAAGCCGCGGCCAAGGCGGCGGAAGCCCGCCTGCATACCAAGTAGGTTCAAGGTTCGGCGAAATCGCGAAAGGCGGACTCGCCGGGCTGGCCCAACTTAATCGATTTAAATCCACGCCACTGCGGCTGGATTCTTTCTGCTTCCACCGCTATGAAACTGCGGACCCCTCATCCGCCCTCCAACTCCCAGGGAGAGAATTATGACCGTCAGAGTTGCCATCAACGGATTTGGCCGCATCGGCCGCAACATCCTGCGCGCCATCCATGAATCCGGCCGCAAGGACATCGACGTCGTCGCCGTCAACGACCTCGGCCCGGTCGAGACCAATGCGCATCTGTTGCGCTACGACAGCGTGCACGGCCGCTTCCCGCATGAAGTTTCGGTTTCCGGCGATCAGATCACCGTCGGCAAGGAAACGTTCAAGGTCACCGCGATCAAGGATCCGACGCAGCTACCGTGGAAGGAACTCGGCATCGACATCGCGCTCGAATGCACCGGCATCTTCACCGCCCGTGATAAGGCAGCGGCACACCTGACCGCCGGCGCCAAGCGCGTCATCGTTTCGGCCCCTGCCGAAGGCGCCGACCTCACCGTCGTCTACGGCATCAACCACGACCAGTTGACTAAGGACCATATCGTCATCTCGAATGCCTCGTGCACCACCAACTGCCTGGCACCGCTGGCAGCCGTGCTGCATGAGACCGTTGGCATCGAAAAGGGCATGATGACGACGATCCATTCCTACACTGGCGACCAGCCGACGCTGGACACCATGCACAAGGATCTCTACCGCGCCCGCGCCGCTGCCCTGTCGCAGATCCCGACCTCGACGGGTGCCGCCAAGGCGATCGGGCTGGTGCTGCCCGACCTCAAGGGCAGGCTCGACGGCATCTCGATCCGCGTGCCGACCCCGAACGTCTCGGTCGTCGACTTCAAGTTCATCGCCAAGCGGTCGACCACGGTGCAGGAGATCAACGAAGCGGTGATCGCCGCTTCCAACGGCAAGCTGAAGGGCATTCTCGGCGTCACCCATCATCCGAACGTGTCGATCGACTTCAACCACGATCCGCGCTCCTCGATCATGGCGCTCGACCAGACCAAGGTGATGGACGGCAACTTCGTGTCGGTGCTGTCCTGGTACGACAATGAATGGGGTTTCTCCAACCGCATGGGCGACACATCGGTCGCCTTCGGCAAGACCATCGCCTGATCACAAAGCTTTCTTTTCGAGACTTGGAACGCCCGGCTTTGCCCGGGCGTTTTTCATGAGCGCAGCTTGCGCCTTTCCAAATTGTGTCCTGGACGCCAAAACATCCAAAAATCAGCGGCATAGGCCAAAAAGCCACCCTGCCGCCTTGCACTGGTCACGTCTTCGCCCCACTCTCTCGCAAAGCAGGAGACAGACGAATTTGAGGGGCTGATTTCAGGATGGAGCATGCGATCTATCTCGTCACGCTGGTCGGCACAGCGCTTGTCGTCGCCGCCGCGTTTTCGAGCCTGATCGCCTTCCGCTTCGGCGCTCCTCTTCTGCTCCTGTTTCTCTGCATTGGCCTCGCCACCGGCACCGACGGACTCGGCATCCAGTTCGACAACGCCCGCATCGCTTATTTTGCCGGCTCACTGGCGCTGGCCGTCATCCTGTTCGATTCCGGTTTCGGCACGCCGCTCAACGCCTTGCGGCAGGCTGCAGGCCCGGCTTTGTCGCTGGCGACCTTCGGCGTGCTTGTCACCACCGGCCTGTTCGGCGTCGCCGCCCATTATCTGCTCGATCTCACCTGGCTGGAATCCTTCCTGCTCGGGGCTGCCGTCGCCTCCACCGATGCGGCGGCCGTGTTCTTCCTGCTGCGCGCCGGCGAGATCAATCTGCGCGAACGCGTGCGCTCGACGCTCGAGGTGGAATCCGGCACCAACGACCCGATCGCCATCTTCCTGACCATCACGCTGGTCGAGATCATCGCCGCCCATGCCAACCCCGAAACCAATGTCCTGGTCACCAGCCTGTTCCTCGGCTTCCTCCTCAACATGGGCCTTGGCGCTGTCGTCGGCGTGCTCGGCGGCCTCGCCATCGTGCGCCTCGTCGACCGGCTCAATCTCGACCACGGCCTGCTGCCGATCTTCGTGCTGACCTTGTCGCTGATGGTGTTTGCAGCCGCCGGCGCCATTGGCGGCTCGGGCTTCCTGGCGGTCTATATCGCCGGCCTCATCTCGGGCAATTCCGATATCCGCGCCGTCACCATCCTCAAGCGCTTCCAGGACGGCATGTCATGGCTGGCACAGATCATCATGTTCCTCATCCTCGGCCTGTTCGCGACACCGTCGCAATTTCCGGCGATCATGGTGCCGGCGGTGCTGCTCGGCCTGTTCCTGATGTTCATCGCCCGCCCGATCGCGGTCTGGCTCTGCCTGATCCCGTTCCGTCTGCCGCGCCCCGAGGTCGCCTTCGTCTCCTGGGTCGGCCTGCGCGGCGCGGTGTCGATCCTGCTCGCCATCACCCCGCTGCTGGGCGGGCTGGAAAACGGCCGTGTCATCTTCAACACCGCCTTCATCATCGTACTCGTGTCGCTGGTCATCCAGGGCTGGACAGTCGGACCGCTGGCGCGTCGCCTCGGTCTGATCGTGCCGGCACGGCTCGGACCGCTGGACAAGGTCGAGCTGGAACTGCCGGGCTCGGCCCATCACGAGCTTCTTGCCTATCGCGTTGCACACGGCAGCCCGGTGGCGCGCGGCGAGCGCATCCCACGCTGGGCGCGACCCTCGCTGGTGTTGCGCGACGGCCGCTCGATGCGCTTCCAGGACATGGGCCGGCTCGCCGCCGGCGACCAGGTCTACATTTTCGTGCCGGACCGCTATCCGCGCCTGCTCGACAAGCTGTTCGCGAGCCGTGCAGTGGTCGATCCCGAGGATGCCGATTTCTTCGGTGCCTTCGCCGTCGACCCCGCGCGCTCCGCCGCTGAACTGGAAGCGGCCTATACGCCAGGCCTGACCGAAGCGGAGCAAAAGCTCACCGTTGGCGCGCTGGTCACGGCGCGGCTCGGCGGCCATGCCGAATACGCCGACCGCGTCCTGCTCGGCCCGATAGAACTGATCGTCCGCGACGTCGACGACAAGGGCAAGATCATAGGCCTCGGCCTCTCGTTCGAGCCGACCGCGCCGGTGGCGCGGGTGCCGGTCTTCCTCAGCGCCGGCGAAATCGGCGATCGTCTTTCCGCCTTCATCCGCAACTGGCGCAAGCCGACCGAGACGCAGGAGGCCGAGGCGCGGGCGGACGAAAAGCAGGCCCCGGAGCCAGCGCCGGAAAAGGCAGCAACCGAAAGCTGACAAACCCGCTATTGAGCGCTGCCATTCATCCGCCCCGCCGGTGCAAGATCGTGCCCACTTCAAAATTTCGGTTCGAGCGCGCCCTAAGCCTTGCATCGACACCGATGCGGGGTATGGTCCCCCGGTTTTTCGCGAAAGGAACCCCGCATGGCCGCCTTCAAGACACTCGACGATATCGGCAACATCAGCGGCAAGCGCGTGCTGGTGCGCGTCGACCTCAACGTGCCTGTCATTGAGGGCAAAGTCACCGACACCACCCGCATCGAACGCATCGCGCCGACCATCGCCGAGCTGTCAGGCAAGGGTGCCAAGGTCATCCTGCTCGCCCATTTCGGCCGACCCAAGGATGGTCCCTCGCCCGAATTCTCGCTGGAGCCTATCGCCAAGGCGACAGCTGATGTGCTTGGCCGTCCCGTCGGGTTTGCCTCCGACTGCGTCGGCGACACGGCCGGAAGCGCTGTCGCCGCCATGAACAAGGGCGACGTGCTGCTGCTCGAAAACACCCGCTTCTACAAGGCCGAGGAAAAGAATGACCCGGCCTTCACCGAAAAACTCGCCGCCAATGGCGATATCTTCGTCAACGACGCCTTCTCGGCCGCGCACCGCGCGCATTCTTCGACGGAGGGGCTGGCGCATCTGTTGCCGGCTTTTGCCGGCCGCACCATGCAGGCCGAGCTTGAGGCGCTGGAGAAGGGCCTGGGAAAACCGGTTCGTCCGGTCGTCGCCATTGTCGGCGGCGCCAAAGTCTCGACCAAGATCGATCTGTTGATGAACCTGGTGAAGAAGGTCGATGCCCTCGTCATCGGTGGCGGGATGGCCAACACCTTTCTTGCCGCGCGTGGCACCAATGTCGGCAAATCGCTGTGCGAGCATGATCTCGCCGCGACCGCCAAGCAGATCATGATCGAGGCGGCCGAGGCCGGCTGCGCCATCATCCTGCCGGTCGACGGCGTCGTCGCCAAGGAGTTCAAGGCGGGCGCGGAATGCGAGACCGTCGCCATATCGGACGTGCCGGCCGACGGCATGATCCTCGATGTCGGCGCCAAAACCGTGACGACCATCGGCGAATGGATCGACCGTGCCGCGACACTGGTCTGGAACGGCCCGCTCGGCGCCTTCGAGATCGCGCCCTTCGATCATGCGACGGTAGCGGCGGCCAAGCATGCGGCGGCGCGCACCAAGGAAGGCAAGTTGGTCTCGGTTGCCGGTGGCGGCGATACGGTGGCGGCGCTCAACCATGCCGGCGTCGCCGACGACTTCACCTATGTCTCGACCGCCGGCGGCGCTTTCCTGGAATGGATGGAAGGCAAGCCACTGCCCGGCGTCGACGTGTTGAAGCGCTGAGGCTCCGAGGCGAGGCGATCAACACTCGGAGAGCGAACAAGGCCGCCCGAGGCATTCAATCGATTCGAGCTTTCCGATGCCATTCCTTTGGCGGTAGACTTCCGTTAAGCGCGGAACAACCGTTTCAGGAGAAGCAACAATGAGCGAACGTCTCGAAGACATTGCCGCCGCAATCGTCGCCGACGGCAAGGGCCTGCTGGCGGCCGACGAAAGTTCAGGCACCATCAAGAAGCGCTTCGACGTCATTGGCGTCGAATCGACCGCCGACAGCCGCCGTGACTACCGCGAGATGATGTTCCGCACCAGGGAGGCGATGACCCGTTACATCTCCGGCGTCATCCTCTTTGACGAGACGATCCGCCAGAAGGCCGCCGACGGCACGCCGCTGGTCGACATCATCAAGGCGGCCGGCGCCATCCCCGGCATCAAGGTCGATGCCGGCGCCAAGCCGCTGGCCAGGTTTCCCGGCGACACCATCACCGAAGGCCTCGATGGCCTGCGCGAGCGCCTTGCCGATTACTACAAGCTGGGCGCCCGCTTCGCCAAATGGCGAGCGGTGATCGACATCGACCAGGCCAAGGGCGTGCCCTCGGCCAATTCGATCGGCTCGAACGCCCATGCACTTGCCCGCTATGCCGCCCTTTGCCAGGAGGCCGGCATCGTGCCGATCGTCGAGCCGGAAGTGCTGATGGACGGCGCCCACGACATCGATACCTGCTACGACGTCTCGAAGGCAACGCTGATCAAGCTTTATGACGAGCTCCATGCGGCTGGCGTCCTGCTGGAAGGCACCATCCTGAAGCCCAACATGGTGCTGGCCGGCAAGAAATCGGGCAAGGTGAGCAGCCCGGAAGAAGTCGCGGAAAAGACCATAAAGCTGTTTCGCGAGACCGTGCCGGCAGCGGTGCCGGGCATCGCCTTCCTCTCCGGTGGCCAGGAGGACGAGGAGGCGACCGCCAACCTCAACGCCATCAACGCCATCGGCCCGCACCCGTGGAAGCTGACCTTCTCCTACGGCCGCGCGCTGCAGGCCGCGCCGCAGAAAGCCTGGAGCGGCAAGGCCTCGAATGTCGCCGCCGGCCAGGCCGCCTTCACCCATCGCGCGCATATGAACCATCTGGCGGCGCTTGGAAAATGGAAGGCGAGCCTGGAACAGGCCGCCTGATCAAAATCCTTCCGTCTTGCCTTTGAACCCGGGCCGATGCGCCCGGGTTTTTGTTTGCCCGGACTTGGGGCAGAGCCTCTCCGTCCTTATTTCCTCTCCGGCGATGTCGGTTTGCGCCCATCCCGAACGTCCTTGGGATGACATTCAGGGAGAGGTTCATGCATCGCAACAAGATCGTTTCGCGCGAAGACTGGTTCCAGGCGCACAAGGCGCATCTGGCGCGCGAGAAGGAATTGACGCGGTTTCGCGAGCGGATCGCCGCTGAACGGCGTGAACTGCCCTGGCTGAAGATCCGGAAAGACTATGTCTTCGAGACCGAACAAGGGCCGAAGAGACTGACCGACCTGTTTGGCACCAACAGCCAGCTGATCGTCTATCACTTCATGTTCGGGCCGGGCTGCGTCAATCATTGCGAGGGCTGCTCATTCCTTGCAGACCATATCGACGGCGCCAATCAGCATCTGCGGCATCACGACGTGTCGCTGGTCGTGGTTTCGCGCGCTCCACTGGCGGAACTTCTGCCTTACAAGCAGCGCATGGGCTGGAAGTTCGACTGGGTGTCGTCCTATGCCTCGGATTTCAACTTCGACATGCAGGTCTCCTTCACCGACAAGCAGATCGCCGCCGGCGACACCACCTACAATTTCGAGACCCGTCCACGGACATCGAAGGAGCTTCCCGGCACCAGCGTTTTCTACCGGGACGAGAACCGCGACATCTTCCTCACCTTCATGTCGCGCGCCCGCGGCGGCGAGGCGCAGATCGGCGCCTACGACTATCTCGACATGACGCCGAAGGGCCGCAACGAGAACGGCCCCTATCACGGACTGATGGATTGGGTGCGGCTGCACGATGAATATCAGGGCAAGCAAGCGGGGCAGGCGAGTTGCTGCGATTGAAGAGCGTTCCCGCCGACCAAAACATGCGCTAAGGCTGCCGCTGATCGTTTAACGGTACTGCTATGCGCTTCCCGTCCCTACTCACCTGGCTCGCCTTCCCGGTCTATATCTGGCAAGGCCTCGGCGTGCGACGCCGCACCACGCGCATGCTGCCGGCGCAAGGGCCGGTCATGCACGAAATATCAGGCAAGGCGCCTGATATCTCGCTTCTGGTGCTGGGCGATTCGTCCGCCGCGTCGGTCGGCATAGGCAATTCGGAACATGGGCTTGCCGCGCAACTCGCCGTGCTGATTTCACAAAGCACAGGCCGCACCGTGCGCTGGCGGGCGGCCGGCTTTAATTCGGCAACGTCGGGCCAGATACGCGACCATGTCCTGCCCAATCTGTCGGCCGAACCGTGGACGCATATCGTGTTGGCCATCGGCACCAACGACACCAAGAATTTTCACTCCGTGCCGCGCTTCAAGAAGGAGTTCGGCGGCCTGCTCTACGGCCTGCGCGCCAAATGGCCGGAAGCACGCGTGGTGTGGTCGCCGGTGCTGGAGTTCACGCGGGCTCCGGCCATGCCGCCGCTGCTCGGAAAAATCCTTGAGATTCGCGCCACCGACATGAACCGGATGGGCGAACGCCTTTGCCTGGAGCGCGGCGCGGTGCCGGCGCCGCGCCTGCCGATCACCAATCCGGAAGCCCGCTTTGCGTCGGACGGCTTTCACGCCTCGGAAGCAGGCTACCGGGCCTGGGCCGAGCATCTGGTTGGCCCGGTGCTTGGCAATTGAGCACCGACGACAAGTGCCGTCCTACGTCAAATGCCCGAGCACGGCCGCCAGGGAAATCGCGGCCATGGCGAGCAGTGCCAGTTTCCAGAAATCACCACGTCGCTTGAGGCCCGGCCAGCCAAGCGGCTTGATCAATTGAATGACCATGAAACCGACGATGACAAGGGCGAGAAATTTCGTCATGCCGCCTTTGACCAGCAACGCGCCCGGCTGTCAAAGCACGTCGTTCATTGCCTGAGAAAGAACGACGCCGCGATCCTGGGTCGGAACGCGGCGCCCGCCTGCCGGTGGCAAACGATCTACTTCAGCGGCTTGAGGCCGGCCTCGATCGAAGCGCGCTTCGGTTCGAGGAATGGCGGCAGGGCAAGACTTTCCCCCAGTGTTTCCAGCGGCTCGTCGGCGGTGAACCCCGGTCCATCGGTGGCGATCTCGAACAGGATGCCGTTCGGCTCGCGGAAATAGAGAGAACGGAAATAATAGCGCTCGACCTCGCCGCTCGACGGCAGCCGAAACTCGGCCAGCCGCGCCGTCCATTGATGCAGCGTCTCCTGGTCCGGCGCCCTGAAGGCGACATGGTGAACCGCACCCGCGCCTTGCCGTGCCGGCGCCAGTCCCGGCTGCACCAGGACATGCAGCTCCGCCGCCGGCCCGCCCTCGCCCATTTCGAAGACGTGAACCTCCCCCTCCGGCGAGGCATAGTCGCGCGCCTTGCGCATGTTCATCACCTTGGTCACCACCGCCTCGGTGTTGGTGATGTCGGGAACGCTGATGACGATCGGCCCGAGCCCGCGTATCTGGTGCTCGACCGGTACCGGGCTTTGCGCCCAGGGATGGCTGCCGCCCTTGCCGCCATCGCTGACCAGGCGCAGACGCTGGCCCTCGGGATCTTCGAAGTCCAGTGACGCATAACCGCCGATGTCGGCGATCTCTCCTGTTGCCAGGCCTTCGTCGGTCAAGTGTTGCTTCCACCAGGCAAGGCTCTCCCGGCTGCCGACCCTGAGGCTGGTCCGCACGATGCTGTGCGTGCCGCGCCGCTCGCGGCCGACCGGCCAGTCGAAGAAGGTAAGGTCGGTGCCAGGCGTCGCTTCGCCGTCGGCATAGAAGAGGTGGTAGGCCGAGGTGTCGTCCTGGTTTACGGTCTTCTTGACCAGCCGCAGACCCAGCACCTTGGTGTAGAAATGAAGATTGCCGGGCGCGTTGGCGGTGATGGCGGTCAGATGGTGGATACCTGTCAGTTGCAAGCTCATCGTCGTCTCCCTGCTGTTGGGGAAGAATTTTCTCCCTCCATATCAGACCTGCGGTCACCCCGCTGAAGGCCTCGTATTCCGACAGTCCGTCGCCGGAAGCTGAACAGCGGCGCCGAAAACAACGCCGTCGCTATGATCAATCGGAAGCCGCAAACCTGCCTTGAGGTACCGGTCGATGCGGCGAAAAGCGATGCCTTGCCCTGCGGCGCGCGCACTGTCCGGAACTATTGTTCGCGCCCTGCCATCCTCCTGACAGACTGCTGTCAGGAGGGGTATGCGATAGTGCCTCTACACAGAGAGAGGAGACTAGCTATGAACGGTTATACCATTCTGCGCGGCATGCAGCACTATGTCGGCAAGATCCGCACGATGCGCAACGAGATCCGCACCCAGCGGTTCATGAACTCGCTGCCGGCGGACATTCGTAAGGATATCGGCTGGCCGGACATGTATGCGGACCGTGGCCCTCGCGGCAATTGAAGCCAATTTTTCGACCCGGCGATTGGATGTCGGCGCGTCAACGCCCAGATAACAGGTCCGGTGCGCGAGGATGGGAGCGAGCTTATGCCCGAACAGAAGACGATCGGTTTCCTTTTCATCGAAGGTTTTGCCGACTGGGAGTATGGGCTGCTGGCGGCCTCGGCAGTCGAATGGTTCGGTGCCCGTGCCATGTCGCTGACACCGGATGGCAAGCAGGTGACCGGGATCAGCGGCTTTCGGCTGATCCCCGATCGCTCAACAGGCGCCAGCGAGAATGCCGATCTAGATGCCATTGCCGTCATTGGTTCCGACCAGTGGACGGGCAAGGCACCGCCTGATGTAGGCGACCTGCTTGCAGCCATTGCATCGCGCGGCGGTGTGGTCGGCGGTATCTGCGCCGGCACGCTGGCGCTGGCCCGAGCCGGCCTGTTCGAGAAGACCAGGCATACCAGCAATGGCCGCGACTGGATCAATGGTCATGAGGCCGGTTATGCCGGTGCCGAGAACTACCAGGATGTGCCGCATGCCGTAGCCGACGGCAAAATTGTTTCCGCGCCAGGTTCGGCACCAGGCACCTTCGCACTCGCCTTTCTGAAGACGCTCTACCCCGAAAGAGGCGGCGATCTCGCGCGGATGCGGACACTGTTTGCCAAGGAATATGCTGAAGGCTCCTGACAGTATGCTGTCAGGAGGGCCGTGCAATGGTGCCAGCTTCGGACACCGCGCATTGGCGTCAAAGGACGATCGATGAAGAGTTGGAACGACAGACTGAGCACACCAGGCATCAACGGCGTGAAGCCAACGCCGCGCACGATGGCCGATGTCGTCGAAGGCCAGCCTATGCTGGTGCCGACGGCGCGCCAGGTTGATGATTTCATCCGCTCGATTCCCGAAGGCATCGAGATGGATGTGCGTGCGCTACGGACAGCACTTGCCATCCAGCATGGCGCCGAAGTGACATGCCCGGTCACCATAGGCTATCATCTGCGCACTGTTGCCGAAGCCGCCAACCAGGACCTCCAGCGCGGCATGGCGCTGAGTGACGTGGCACCGTTCTGGCGCGTGCTCGATGCGAAAACACCGACGACGAAGAAACTGTCCTTCGGCGCGGAGTTCGTCGCCGCGCAGCGCAAGCGCGAAGGGCTGAAACCATGAGGCACGCCGCCCAAAAGTGTTCTGCGGTTTTGGGATAACGGCATGCGCGAAAACACGATGCCGTGCCGTCCAAAAGTGGACATCAGTTTTGGGCGACATGCATAGAGACAACGCCGAGGGACCATACGATGCGCCGCGCCGACAGGCTCTTCCAGATCGTGCAGCATCTGCGCGGTGGCCGACTGGTCACCGCCCACAAGCTCGGCACGTGGCTCGAGGTTTCCGAGCGAACCATCTATCGCGACATTGCCGACTTGCAATCGACCGGGGTGCCGATCGACGGCGAGGCCGGCGTTGGCTACATGATGAGGGAGGGTTTCGACCTTCCGCCGCTGATGTTCACGCGTGACGAGATCGTCGCGCTGGTCGCCGGCGCCCGCATGGTGCGCGCCTTTGGCGGTGCCGCCATGGCGAGGGCCGCCGACGAGGCGCTGGTCAAGATCGGCGCCGTATTGCCCGATGCCGAGAAAGACCGCATCGCCCGCACCGAGATCCACACACCGATGTGGGTGGTCAGCGACGCCGCCCGCGAGGCGATCGACCTGATCGAGCGCGCGGTCGAAAAACGCCAGGTGCTGACCATCGACTATTCCGACGAGGCCGGCCGCGGCACCGCCCGCGATATCCGCCCGCTCGGTCTGTGGTTTTGGGGCAAGGTGTGGACGCTGGTCGCCTGGTGCGAGATGCGCGACGATTTTCGCG
The DNA here is from genome assembly GCF_055811675.1 of Mesorhizobium sp. WSM4808. Taxonomy (NCBI): domain Bacteria; kingdom Pseudomonadati; phylum Pseudomonadota; class Alphaproteobacteria; order Hyphomicrobiales; family Phyllobacteriaceae; genus Mesorhizobium; species Mesorhizobium sp. WSM4808. The sequence continues at coordinate 176,139 of NZ_JBVVQX010000010.1, read as the reverse complement.
CCTTCCGCATCGATCGCATCGCCTCCGTGGTCATCGCCGGCCGCATCTTCAAGCCGGAGCGCGGCAAGCAGCTTGCCGACTTCTACCGCGCGGTGGAACGCAGCGAGGACTATGGCATGGCGCCGGATCGCGCTGCGCGCAGCTGAGTTGTTGACCCCATAAAAAAGCCCGCTCGAAGCGGGCTTTTTTTCTTGGAATATCAGACAATCTCACTCGTCGTCGTCATTGTCCGTGTTCTTCGACTTCAAGGCCGAGAGCTTGGCGAACACGGCGTTGGCGTCGAGTTCGGCATCCTCGTCCTTCGGCTTCTCGGGAGCCGGCACCAGCCGCTCGGTCAGGGCCGCCGGCAGCAGCGTGTCGCCGACCGGCTGCGCCTGTTCGCGGCCGCGCGAGGCGCGATTGACTTCCATGTCGAGGTCGATCTGCGATGCGAGGCCCAGCGTCACCGGGTCCATCGGCTGCAGATTGGCCGAATTCCAGTGCTTGCGCTCGCGTATCTGTTCGATCGTCGACTTGGTGGTGCCGACGAGACGCGAGATCTGCGCATCCTTGAGCTCGGGATGGTTGCGCACCAGCCACAGAATCGCGTTCGGCCGGTCCTGGCGCTTCGACAGCGGCGTGTAGCGCGGACCCTTGCGCTTGGATTCAGGCACCCGCACCTTGGGGTCCGAAAGCTTCAGGCGCTGGTTCGGATCCTTCTCGGCACGGGCGATCTCGTCGCGGGTCAGCTGTCCGGTCATGATCGGGTCCATGCCCTTGATGCCTTGCGCCGATTCACCGTCGGCGATTGCCTTGACCTCGAGCGGGTGCAGCCCGCAGAACTGCGCGATCTGCTCGAAGGAAAGTGCGGTGTTGTCGACCAGCCAGACAGCGGTCGCCTTGGGCATCAGCAGCGTATTGGCCATTTACAAATCCTTCTCGTTCGCCCGCGTTCCCGCGCGGGCGGTGGTTTAGAGCCACCAAAATGGGAAATTCGCGGTCTGTATAACCGCTCTCGGGTGGTTTCGCAACGTTTTTGGAAGCGGCCGGCGGACAACGCTCGCGCCATTGCAGTAGGCCGGGCCGAGTGTGCGCATGATCCAAATGCCATGCGGAGAGTTGAGGTCAACCGCGGAGCGCTGTCGAGCCATGCTCGGTACTACTGGCCAAAAAAGACAAAACCCGCCGGACTGGGTCCAGCGGGCTCGGAACCGGCGACGGCAAAACCGTCTGCTTCGGCTCTTGCTTCTACGGCATGGTCCGCTCCTTGGAGCAAACCATGCTCAAATCAGATGGCCTTGCGGGCGATCATTTCGATGTCAGCGCGGTTGATGCCGAGATCGCTGAGCTGACGTGCGTTGAGACGGTTCAGTTCGCGGACGGTCTCGGTGTACATACGCCAGTTACGGAAAGCGCGGATCGGGTTCATGGTAGTCCTCCAAATTGATGTTCGTTTCGATGGTGCTCAAATAGGCGTCATCGACGAGGACTTGAATGGCTGATTTTGCATAGCAATGATGCAAATGCTGCATTGCAGCATTAAGCTTCTGTTCATCTTGTAGGCAGCGAGGCGCTGACCTCGCTCGCTGTCAGCCGACGTCGAGCACGATCTTGCCGATGTGTTCGCCGTCCTCCATCCGCTCATGCGCCCGCCAGGCTTCGCTGAGCGGGAAGATCATGTCCATGACAGGAGCAACCTTGCGCGTGCCGAGCAACGGCCACACCTGCGCTTCCAGCGCCGCCCCGATCGCCGCCTTGAACTCGACGGTGCGCGGCCTCAGCGTCGACCCGGTGTGGGTAAGCCGCTTGACCATGATTTTCGAAAAATCCGCGCTTGCGACAGCGCCGGCCTGCACGGCGATCTGGACGATCCGACCCTCAACCGCAGCGGCCTCGTAGTTACGCCCCACATAGTCGCCGCCGACCATGTCGAGGATGACATTGGCGCCCTTGCCCCCCGTTGCCTCCTTGACCGCGGCGACGAAATCCTCCTCGCGATAGTTGATCGCCCGGTCTGCGCCGAGCTTCAGGCAGGCGTCGCATTTCTCCTTGCTGCCCGCAGTGGTGATGACATAGGCGCCAAAGGCCGAGGCAAGCTGGATTGCCGTCGTGCCGATGCCGGACGAGCCGCCATGGACGAGCAGCGTCTCGCCTTTCTTGAGGGCGCCACGCTCGAACACATTGTGCCAGACGGTGAAGTAATTCTCCGGCACCGCCGCGGCTTCGGTATGGGTGAAGCCGGCGGGCAACGGCAGCACGCTCCCGGCATGCACCTTGACATATTCGGCATAGCCGCCGCCGGGCGTCAGCGCGCAGACGCGGTCGCCAATGCGCCAGCGCGATATGTCGTCGCCAAGGGCCGCCACTTCGCCCGACGCCTCGAGGCCCGGCAGGTCCGACGCGCCGGGCGGCGGCGGATAGGCGCCCTTGCGCTGCTGGATATCGGGCCGGTTGACGCCGGCGGCATGCACCTTGATCAGGATCTCGCCGGGGCCGGGCTGCGGCACGTCGCGTGTTTCCGGCTTCAGGACCCGAGGGCCACCCGGCTCCGAGATCGCGATGGCCGTCATCCTTGCCGGAATTTTCTGTCCGCTCGCCATGAGATTTCCCGTCTTTCCTCGCCGTTATCCGATCGGCTGTTTGCATCGACGCCCCTGCCCTATGTATGCTGATTGCCAAATCAGGCAAATGGCCAATCTGGTCTTGGCGGAGGAGGAGCGACGATGGCGATCTTCGACGACGAACCCAAGAAGAAGGCACGCCCGCACGAGATCGGGCAGGACCTGTCACTGCTTTCCGTCAGCGACTTGACCGAGCGGATCGGCATACTGCGCGACGAAATTGCCCGCCTGGAAGCCGAACTCAAGGCCAAGGACACCACCAAATCCGCGGCCGAAGCACTGTTCCGCCGCGGATAGGCGCGCTGGCGCAAAGCCCGCCGCCGAAAAGCCCGAATGCGGCTGTCTTCAGACCCAGCGTCCCCGCCAAACCTGAGCCGGATCAAACAATGTTCGCAACCTACCGACCGATCCTCTCGCTGCTTCGCGGCACCGCTTTCCTGCTCGCGGCATCTGGATTGCATGGACTGCTCTTGCCCCTGCGCGGTCAACTGGAAGGTTTCTCGACCGCATCGCTCGGCCTGATGGGCACGGCATGGGCCGGCGGCTTCGTCACCGGCTGCTTCTTCGCACCGCGCATCGTGCGCCGCGCAGGCCACGTTCGCGCCTTTGGCGCCTTTGCCGCATCCGGCGCCATCGTGGCGCTACTGACCGGGCTGATCATCGACGAATATGTCTGGATCCTGCTGCGCGCCTTCACCGGCTTCACCATGGCCGGTGCCTTTATGGTCATCGAAAGCTGGCTGAACGAGAAGGCCACCAACGAGAACCGCGGCACCGTCTTCGGCCTCTACATGATGGTCACCTATGCCTCGATCATGGGCGGGCAGATGATCGTCGCCGGCGGCGACGTGAAGTCCGCGTCGCTGTTCATGATCACCGGCATCCTGTTTTGCCTCTCGCTCATTCCGACGGCGGTCTCGACCGCCTCGCACCCCAAGCCGCTGCAGGATGTCTCACTTGATGTCAGAGGCCTTTATGCCAATTCGCCGGTGTCGGCGGTCGCTTGCGTGTTGATCGGCATCGCCAACGGCGCCTGGGGCACGCTTGGCGCCGTCTATGGCGCCCGCATCGGCATTTCCACGGCCGAGATCGCCCTGATGATGAGCCTTGTGGTCGTTGCCGGTGCCGCCATGCAGCTTCCGGCCGGGCGTCTCTCCGACAAGACCGACCGCCGTTTCGTGCTGGCGGGGGCGGCTTTCGGCGGGGCTTTGTTCGCGCTCTTGATCTTTCTGTTCGAGCCGCGCTCCGGCGTCTTCGTCATCGTCTTCACTGCCGCCTATGGCGCCTTCGCCTACACGCTCTATTCGATTGCCGTGGCGCATGCCAACGACCACGCGCGCTCGGAGGATTTCGTCAAGGTATCTGGCGGGCTGTTGCTGCTCTACGGCTTCGGCACGATGATTGGACCCTTGCTCGCCGCCGCTTTGATGGGCTGGATGCGCCCGGAAGGTCTGTTCCTGGCGACCGCCTTGGCGCATCTCTGCCTGGCGGGCTACACGCTGCTGCGCATCAGCCGCCGCGCGCCGGTGCCGATCGGCGATCGTGATGCCTTCAAGACGCAGCCGGCCGACCGTTCGGTCACCCCGGAAGCATTGCGGCTCGATCCCAGAAGAAAAGCAGAAGCAGACGGTTGAGATTCGAAAGGCTTTGCCTCACTAATACAGGCATGATGTTTTCCGACGCCTTCATGGCGATTGCCGATCCCAATCGGCGCCATCTTCTGGAAGAACTTCGCCGCGGCCCGAAAACCGTCACCGAACTGGCCGCCGGCTTGCCGGTGTCGCGCCCGGCTGTTTCGCAGCATCTAAAAGTGCTGCTCGATGCCGGGCTGGTCCACGCCAAGCCGGAAGGAACAAGGCGCGTCTATACGGTAAGCGGCACTGGCTTCCTCAAACTCAACATCTGGCTCGATCAGTTCTGGGAAGCCTAACCCCGATCAACCGTTGTTGTAGGGGAAGAACTTGAAGTAGGGCTTCGCCTCCTCGATCACCCGGGCGAAGGCGGGGCGCTGCAGCAGGCAGTCGTGATAGCGCTTCACAGCCCGATACTCGTCGCCGAACGGCTCGACCTTGTTGGCATAGAACAGCGCCGGGGACGCCGCGCAATCGGCCATGGTGAAGGTGTCGCCCATCGCCCAGATCTTCGACTGCATGTCTTGTTCGATGATGGCATAGGAATTGCGAAGCTGGTCGCAGGCCTGCTCGACGCCGAACGGGTCAGTCTTGTCCTGCGGCCGCAACCGATCGCCGACGATCTTCTGCATCGGCTCCTGCACATAGAAATCATAGAAGCGGTCGGCTTGGCGAACGGCCAGCGCCAGGTCGATGTCGGCGGGAACGAGGTCGACTGGCCCCGGATAATGCGCGGCCAGATATTCGACAACGATGGTCGATTCCAGCACCGTGCGGTTGCGCGCATCGTCGCGCAGCGCCGGCATCTTGCCGGCCGGCGAAATCTTCAGGAAGGCCGCGCGCGACTGAGCATCGCCAAGATCGACGATGACAGGCGTGAACGGCGTGGCGTTCTCGTACAGCGCGATCAGCGGCTTCCAGCAGAAGGAGGCCAGCGGATGGAAATGAAGCGTCAGGGACATTTTTTGCTCGCCTGTTTCCTGGTTTATCGGTGGCCGGCGCCGGGCACGCTCGTCATAGGTTAAACACTGCGGCAAGCATTGCTCGTCAAGACCTGCTTTTGCCGCTTCAAGCGGCGTGGGCGACGATGCCGGCAACAATCATATCCCAGTCGTTTGGATGCAGCTCGTGGCCGCCACCTTCGATCCGGATGATTTTCGCGCCGGTGACCGCCTTGGCCAGCGCCTTGCCATGTTCGACCGGAAAGACCGGATCGGCCGTGCCGTGGATGACCAGCAGCGGCGACGCGATCTCGTGCAGGCGGCCTTTCCACGCGTCGCCGCCCCTGAGCATGAAATGGTTGGTGGCGCTCAGGAAGCCGCCGGAGCGGTCGTAGTCTTGCTCGACGAAGGCACGCATCCGGGCTTCGTCGAATGGGTGCGCGATGCTGGCGATCGCCCGCGCGTCCCTGACGATGAAATCGACCACCTGGCCACGGTCCGACCAATCGACTTTGACGCCCTCGGCCGAATGCTCGATATAGGCATCGCTCGTCTGCGGCAGGTGCGAAGTGTCGGTTCCCACGGGCGTGCTGCTGATGACGGTCAGCGATGCGACACGGGACGGGTGTTCCAACGCCACAAGCTGCGCGATCATGCCGCCCATCGACATGCCGACGAGATTCGCCTTGCCGATACCGTGGTCGTCGAGAACGCGCATTGCATCGTCGGCCATATCATCGAACGTGTAGGGCGGCTCTCCCGGCTTGTATTTGGTCGAACGGCCGGTATCGCGATTGTCGTAGCGGATCACGAACAGGCCGGCATCGGCCAGTTCCCGGCAAAACGCCTCCGGCCACCACAGCATCGAGGCCATCGCTCCCATGATCAGCAACAGCGGCGGGTTCGCCGGATCGCCAAAGGTTTCGGATATGATTTCGGGGCGTTCGGTCGTCGTCACGGTGCGGCCTCCTCTCCTGCAATACTGATTGCATTTTGCAATCGGTTGCACGATAATAAAACCGATACGATAATGCAACCGGTTTTGGAGAAACAATCTCATGAGTATGGATCGCCGGTCCGGGTGTCCGATCAACCTGTCGCTGGAAGTGTTCGGCGATCGCTGGAGCCTGATCATCCTTCGCGACATGATCTTCGGCGGCAGGCGTCATTTTCGCGAGCTGCTCAACGGATCGATGGAAGGCATCGCCTCCAACATCCTCGCCGACCGGCTGAAGCGGCTGATGGAACTGGGCATGCTGACCAAAGCCGACGACCCCTCGCACAAGCAGAAGGCGATCTACAGCCTGACCGAAATGGCGATCACGCTGGTGCCGATCCTGGCCCATCTCGGCGCCTGGGGCCGCGTCTGGCTGCCGGTCAGCGAAGAACTCTCGATCCGCGCCGAACTTCTGGAAAAGGGCGGACCGCCGATGTGGGACAAATTCATGGACGAGTTGCGCCATGAACATCTCGGCAAGCCGCTCGATACCGCGTCGGGTCCTTCTGTCCGCGCCACCTTGCAGGCCGCCTATGAAGCCCTGGTTGCCAGCAAGGCTCTCGCCGCCGACTCTGCCGCTTGACCAACTTATTTTCCCGTTTGGGGCCCGGCTCTGCTAGAAGAAGCGGAAAATCACAATTCACGGGATTGGATAAGGTCTTGGTTGAGAACTCTCGGGATGCTGCCCGCGCACGCGCCGACCTGCGCTTCAAGAAGCAGGAAGAGGCGGCAACCGTCCGCCAGAAGGCGATGGCCGAATACGTCGCCGAGAGCGACGCCCGCCAGGCCAAGACCAACAAGCTGCGGGCGCTGCGTCTCGCCAAGGAAGCCGAAGACCTCGCCAACGCGCCGGCGGAACCTGCCAAGAAGCCGGCCCGCGCCAAGAAAAAATAACCCGAAGCCGCACAGGCACCAACTCCTATCCGGGAGGCTGTGACGGTCGCTTCCATCCGACCTTTTCACGCGAAGCAATTTCAACCGAAACCGGGATGTTATCTCGCCCGTCGACGGTCGATGATCGACGCCTTTCAGACAGGAGACCGCCATGACCGCACTGCCGCTCGAAAAAGCCAGGCAAATCATCGATGCCGCCTTTGCCAAGGGCTCCGATCTCAAGCTTAAGCCGCTTGGCGTCTCGGTGCTCGACGCCGGCGGGCATCTGGTCGCCTTCCAGCGCCAGGACGGCGCCTCGTTCCTGCGCCCGCAAATGTCGGCCGGCAAGGCCTTTGGTGCGCTCGCCATCGGCATGGGCTCGCGCAAAGTCGAGGCTTTCGCCAAGGAGCGCCCGCACCTCGTCGCCGGCATCTCGGACGTCTCTGGCGGACGCGTGCTGCCGGTCGTCGGCGGCGTGCTGATCCGCGACAAGACTGGCGCTATCATCGGCGCCGTCGGCATTTCCGGCGACACCTCGGACAATGACGAAGCCGCGGCCATCGCCGGCATCGAGGCCGCCGGCTTCACCGCCGATCCGGGCTGAGCGTCGGGGAACTTCGTCATCCACGGGCGGAGCAGGAGCGAAGCTCCGTCGCGGAGACCCGAGGATCCATTCCGTAACATCAGCCGTAGAGTGCAGCGGAGCAGAATTCTGGACCGCTGAAACGCTCACGTGTCGCGGCATGGATCCTGGGGTCTGGGCCGCGTCGCTACGCTCCTTGCTACGCCCCAGGATGACGACGTTACGGGCGTTTCCGACAACTGTCAGCGCAAGCGCCCGTCAAACTTCCGCCTTCCGCGCTGGGGACCTAATTCAGATTGATGTCTCGGCTGGCCGATCGCATCGACACTGCGAATCCGGCCAGCACGTCGAACAGCGCGATGACCATCAGCGTGAAGAAGACGGAATGGGCCGCGCCCTTCACCAGCAGGAACTCGACCAGGAAGGCCACGAACACCAGCGTCGACAGAAGATGGTCCATGATCGAGGCGTTGGTCGTGCGCACCGACTTCGCCATTTCGAGGAACAGGAAGACCAGCCCGATCAGTATCATCAGGTCGCCCAGCGTCATCGAGAACACGCCGCCCGACATCATACTGAAGGAGAAGACCTCGCTCGCCCAAGGATCGTCACCACTGCCGAAAATTCCCAACAGTCCGAGGTTGTAGAGCACGAAAGGCACGATCAGCAGCGGAATGGCACCGAACATCTGGCGTCTCCATGTGGGGGCAATCCTTTGTAGAATGCGCCACAGGCACGCCGTCAAGATGTTTCGATGGCAGCGTTGAACACGGTCGAAGACCGCACGCAACAACCATGTCAGCCGGTTGCCGGCCGAAGGATTTGCAACGCCTGCGGTGCACGCCTCGAAATGCGCTGCCGGCCGGCTCAAACGCAAAAGGACCAGCCACCGGCCGGTCCTTATGGAAATTCAAACCTTTGAAAAAGCTGGTCTCAGCTTTCCTTGGGCGTCAACACCTGACGACCGCGATACATGCCGGTCTTCAAGTCGATGTGATGCGGACGGCGCATTTCGCCGGAATTCTTGTCCTCGACATAGGTCGGGGCCTTGAGGGCGTCGGCCGAGCGGCGCATGCCGCGCTTGGACGGAGAGGTTTTACGTTTCGGAACGGCCATGGATATGCTCCACTACATGGTCAAAAGCCCCGCCCGCCCTCGTGAAAGGGCCATGTCGGGGCCTAAATCTGAGAAAGTCGGGTGCCTATACACGCCCTGTGCCGTTTTGGCCAGCACTGGCGCGAATTTTTTTGGATCGGCTAGCGGAGACAACCGACATAGGCGCCGGAGCGGCCGGCGCGCCGCTCGATCAGATTGGCGAGCCGCCTCAAGCCAGGCCCGGGTTTGGCCGGATTGCGGGCGATCGGATTTGGCAAGGAAACCGCAAGCAAGGCGGCCTGCCGTCGCGACAGCTGTTTTGCCGAAACGCCAAAATGGTGCTGTGCCGCGGCCTCGATGCCGTAGATGCCCGGGCCCCACTCGGCGATGTTGAGGTAGATTTCCATGATGCGCCGTTTCGACATCACCGCATCGAAATAGACGGCCAGCGGCAATTCGACCACCTTGCGCACCGAGCCCAGCGGCCGCGACCACAGAAACAGGTTCTTTACCGTCTGCATGGTGATGGTCGAGGCACCGCGCGTCGCTTCGCCGGCCAACGCGTCGTCGACGACGCCTCTCAGCTCGCCGAGATCGACGCCACGATGAAAGCAGAACTGCCCATCCTCCGACATGATGACGGAATTGGCCAGCACCGGCGACACGTCGTCGATCGACACCCAGCGGCGGTCGTAACCGGAGAACGTCGCCAGGTCCTTCAACATCAGCGTCGAGACAGGATGCACGAAGAACGGCAGGTAGAGAAAGGTCAGCACGACCGGAATCAAAGCCAGCACCGCGGCCACGACGATGCCGCGCCGGACCCAGCGTTTGAGACCCCGGCGATTTACGCCTCGCGATCTCGTCGCCATGTCCAGCTTTTCGGTTTCATGATCGACGATCGGTTCCGCCAAGCCGCCCAACCCGTGCCAGAGAGCTCGTTTTGAAACGCGCTCCTGTGAGTCATGTGACGGTGTTTTCGAGAACCGGAGCGGAGCGTACATTAGAGTACGCAAGCACCGGAAGCGCAGAAAACGCCCTCAGATGACCGCAGGAGCAGAGTTTCCAAACGGGCTCATACTGCTCCGGCATAATGGCGCTTGCCTTCTTGCGCAACGTCTGAGTGTCGGCTACCGGTCCGGGCCATGACGAATGACGACCAAATGGCGTTCGAAATGGCGCTCATCCGACGCGCTGCCGCCGTCGAGGTGCTGCTGCGGCGGCTGCTCGACGACCGTGCGCTTTCGGGCGAGATCGCGCGGCCTGAGCGGCTGATGGCAGCCATGCGGCACGGCGTGCTGAACGGCGGCAAGCGCCTGCGCCCCTTCCTGGTCATGGAAAGTGCCGCCCTTTTTTCCGCCGATGGCGAGGCGGCACTGCGTGTCGCCGCCGCACTTGAATGCGTGCATTGCTATTCGCTGGTACACGACGATCTGCCCGCCATGGACGACGATGACCTGCGTCGTGGCCAGCCGACCGTGCACAGAGCCTTCGACGAGGCGACCGCCATTCTGGCTGGCGATGCCTTGCTGACGCTGGCCTTCGACATCATCGCCGGCGAGGCGACCGCCCTGCCGGCGGAGCGGCGGGCGGCCCTGGTGCTGGCGCTGGCCCGCGCCGCCGGACCCGGCGGCATGGTCGGCGGCCAGAAGCTCGACCTCGAAGCCGAACAGACGCCGCCGGACGAGGCCGGCATCATCCGGCTGCAGGCGATGAAGACCGGCGCTCTGATCCGTTTCGCCTGCGAGGCAGGTGCCCTCATCGCCGGCGCCCCGGCCGATGACCGCGAGCGGCTGGCCGAATTCGGCTCGGCGATCGGTCTTGCCTTCCAGCTTGCCGACGACCTGCTCGATTTGACCGCCGATGCCAGCCAGATGGGCAAGGCAACCGGCAAGGACGCCGCCGCCGGCAAGGCGACGCTGGTGGCCTTGCATGGTCCGAATTGGGCGCGCAGCCAGTTGCACGGCCTTGTCGCACAGGCGCATGCGCTGCTTGAGCCCTATGGCGACGATGCCCAATTGCTGAAAGAAGCGGCGACGTTCGTGGCGACCCGCACCAGTTGAGGTTGGCGCCAACCGAGATATCGAGCTGACTAAAGTTCGCTCATCCTCCGCCGGCCAATTCAGAAATAGAACTTGAGCGGAAGCCTGCCGAGGCAGAGGATCGACATCGCTTTGCCATCCGCACGGCACGCACGCGGTGCGGGTAGAGTTGGAGGGGTGCCATGTCGACCACCGACAAGCTGTTCAGCGGTTCCATTGCCGAGGTCTACGACCGGGCGATGGTGCCGCTGATCTTCGAGCCGTATGCACGGGATCTGGCAGAGCGGGTGTCGAAGCTCGGGCCGCAATCGGTGCTCGAAGTGGCGGCGGGCACCGGTGTGGTGACACGTGCGATGGCAGCAAAGTTGCCGGCGCAAGCCCGCATCTTGGTCACCGACCTCAACCAGCCCATGCTCGACCACGCACGCACGCGGATGGCGGACGATCCTCGGATCACCTGGCGGCAGGCCGACGCCCAGGCGCTGCCCTTCGAGGACGCAGAGTTCGACGCCGTGGTTTGCCAGTTTGGCGCGATGTTCTTCCCCGATCGGGTGGGCGCCTACGGCCAAGCGCGGCGGGTGATGCGGCCGGGCGGGCACTTCCTGTTCAACGTCTGGAGTGCCATCGAAGACAACGAGTTCGCCGAGGAAGTGACGCGGGCGCTCGGCCATTTTTTCCCGGCCGATCCGCCGCGCTTCATGGCGAGGACGCCGCACGGCTATCACGATGCGGACGTCATCCGCGCCGACCTTCATGCCGCCGACTTCGGTAACATCACCATAGAGCCGCTGGATGCCGTCAGCGCCGCTTCGTCGCCATATGAGGCGGCCACGGCCTATTGCCAGGGCACACCCCTGCGGGCTGAGATCGAGGCGCGCGGCGGCTCGCTGGAGGAGGCGACGCGATACGTGGCGAATGCCCTTGGGAAACGGTTCGGGGAAGGTCCGGTGCGTGGCCGCATCCGCGCCCTCGTCGTGGAAGCGGCCTAGGCGTGCTGTCCATCCGGCGGTTCGCATGGCCTGCCTGCCCGCACGAACGAAATTTTAATGTAAATGAAGCGTAATCCCGGCCATTAAAATGGTGCGTATGTGTTGGGGTTGCGCATGCCTGAATATTCGTCCTTCATCCGGTCGGTCCGGATCCGCTATATTTCAGGGTTGCTGATCTTCGCGCTGGCTTCCGCCGGCATCGTGATTGCGCTTGACCGCGTCAATTCCTTTCGCCGCGACATCGATGCGCTGAGCAGCAACCTCGTCATCTTCACCCGCGACCTGCGCAACGCGACCAGCTTCGCCGAGACCACCGGCACCGCCTGGCGGGCGGAGACACGCGATGCCCTGACCACATCGGCGCGCGGCCATTCGGAGCGCCTGACCGGCGAGATCGAGACGCTGACCGCCCAGCTTGCGGCGATCAAGCCACGGCTGTCGATCAAGACCGTCAACGAACTCCAGTCCGCTTCCGTCAACGGCGATCTGTTCTGGTCGCCGCGCGACATGGTGCGCAATTTCAACCTGATGTCGATGGCGCAAAAGGTCGACGAGTGGAGCTATCGCGAAATCCGCAACCAGAACGACCTGTTCGCCCAGCCGATGCTGGTCCGCGTCCGCACCGCCATGGATGATGAGCGCCACCTGGCCGATGCCTCAAGCGACAGGCTGCTGCTGTGGGCGAGCGGCATCCTGTTCGCGGCACTTGCCATCGTCGCCTTCTGGATCTTCCGCCCGATGGAAGTGGCAATCCGCCGCGCCTTTGCCGAATCCGCGGAATCCCTGTTCAAGGCCGAGGCCGCCGACCGCGCCAAATCCGAATTCCTGGCCAATATGAGCCACGAAATCCGCACGCCGATGAACGGTGTGCTCGGCATGGCCGAACTGCTGGCCAAGACCGATCTGACCCCGCGCCAGAAGACCTTCACCGACGTCATCGTCAAATCCGGCAACGCGCTGCTCACCATCATCAACGACATCCTCGATTTCTCCAAGATCAATGCCGGGCAACTCACTCTCGACCCTGCTCCCTTCCGCCTTTCCGAGGCGGTCGAGGATGTGGCGACGCTGGTCTCGGCGCGCGTCGCCGAAAAGAACCTTGAACTGATCGTGCGTGTCGACCCGCGCCTGCCGGCCCATGTCGTCGGCGACGCCGGCCGGTTCCGGCAGATCATCACCAACCTGCTCGGCAATGCCGTGAAGTTCACCGAAAAGGGTCATGTGCTGATCGATGTCGGCGGCGAAATCGTCAACGACGTGGTCCAACTCAAGATCCGCGTCGAGGACACCGGCATCGGCATACCGGCCGAGAAACTGCAGAACGTGTTCGAAAAATTCGCGCAGGTGGACGGCTCGTCCACCCGCCGTCATGAAGGCACGGGGCTTGGCTTGGCCATCGCCGCCCGCCTCGTCGACCTGATGGCAGGCAAGATCGGCGTCGAAAGCGAGATCGGCCGCGGCTCGGTGTTCTGGTTCGCGGTGCCGCTGCCCGCGCATCAGGCCGCGGCGCGCGACGAGATCGTGCCGGTCGACGTCACCGGCGCGCGCGTGCTGGTCATCGATGACAATCCGGTCAACCGCGAAATCCTGCTCGAGCAGCTCAGAAGCTGGAGCTTCGATTGCGCCGCCGCCGAAAGCGGCGCGGTTGGGCTGGCCTTCCTCGACCGCGCCTTTCAGTTGGGCGCCGCTGTCGACTGCATCATCCTCGACTACCAGATGCCGGGAATGAACGGCGCCGACGTCGCCAGAGCCATTGCTTCCGACAGCCGCCTGTCGGCCATCCCGATCGTTATCCTGACCTCGGTCGACCAGGTCGATTTCGGTAAGATGATCATCGACTTCGGCATTGCCGCGCATCTGACCAAACCGGCGCGCTCCGCGGTGCTGCTCGGCACCGTCATCTCGGTGATTCAGAAGGCCCGTTCGCAGGTCGGCAAGGCGCGGTTCGTCCGTGAACCGATTGTGCAGGCTTCCCTGGCAGCGCCGCCCGCCTTCACTGTCATCCGCGGCCCGGCAATGCCGGTCACGGCAGCGCCGGAATTGACAACCGCGCCGAACGGACCGATCGACATCCTCATTGCCGAGGACAATGACGTGAACCAGTTGGTCTTCGGCCAGATCCTCAATGGGTTGGGCTTGAGCTACCGCATCGCCGGCAATGGCCGCACGGCGGTCGAAATGTACCGGGCGCTGCGCCCCAAGCTGATCCTGATGGACGTTTCGATGCCCGAAATGAACGGCTATGAGGCGACCCGCGCCATCCGGGCGATGGAGGTCTCGACGGGCGCCCACATCCCGATCATCGGCGTCACCGCGCACGCGCTGAAGGGCGATCGCGACAAGTGCATCGAATCTGGCATGGACGACTATCTGCCGAAGCCCGTTTCGCCCGACCGCCTGGGCACCAAGATCGGCACATGGCTCAGCGAGACGGTGGTGGCCAAGACGGCGTAAAAGCCGGCCCTATTGGTCAGGCCGATCGGCGCAACCGGCCGATCGGGATGATTTCCGGCGAGGTCACGCCATAAGGCGTGCCCTGCCAGTCACCCAGCCACTGCTCGACCAACAGGCCAGCCTCGTCCAGCATCCGCGCAAGATCTTCCTTCTTGGGGAACGCGATCTTGGATTCGGCGCCCAGAACAGGTCTACCGCCCGGAATGTCATAGAAGGTCGAGTAGGTGACGATGCCGGTAGCGGCATCGTGTCCGGCATCATACCAGGCTTTGACCGTGCCGAGGTCGGGATGCGTAACCGCCCGTTCGGAGCGCTGCGGCGTCCATTCCAGCCATTCCTCCTCGGCGGGATTTCGTGTGTCGAAAATGAAGAGCCCGCCAGGAGCGAGATGCTCAGTGATGGTGCCCAGCACCGCCATCTGATCCTCGCCTGTCAAGAAAACCTGGAACGCATGCCCGGTGAGCAGGACCAGATCGAAACGCCGCCCGAGCCGAACAGTACGCGCGTCAGCCTCGACCCAGTCGACCCTGTCGCCGCCGGCCCTGCGCCGCGCGACGTCGAGCATCGCCGATGCCGGGTCAACGCCAGTGACACTATGCCCATCGGCAAGTTCGGCAGCCAGTTGGCCAGTGCCACAGCCGAGATCGAGGACCGAGCCGCGATTTACGGCAAGACCGATACAGTATTCAAAATCGGCGCGGCCGCTTTGGTTCTCAATATCATAGAACTGGACGAAGTCAGGATCGCTGTAGATAGGGTCGGTCATAGTTCTCCGCCTATACTCCAAATTTCCAGCTGCGGCCCATCAATGCGTCAGGCCGCCGCGTCCAGGCGATAGCGACGCATCCAGTCGAGGCTTGTCGCGTCAGCGAGCTTTGCAACGCCGGGGCTTATATCTTCGGCGTCTGGTGCTCGGACATCCAAAACTTCACAGATGCCTAGCAACGTCGCCGCCGGATTGCTCGAAAGGCGCTCGTAGCCAACCCGAAGCGGGGTTATGCCTTGCTCAGCGAACCAAATGTTCCATGCCGCATCATAGGTCTCGAGTTCCGTGACCTCTCGTTTGATCCGCTCGAAATCATATTGGGGCTCTTTCGGCGGTGCGACCCTTTCGATCTCGGTGCCGTCGGGAGCGATATGCCAAAGACCGGTCTGCTCCGCCTTGATCAGGGAGACAGCCTGCGCGAGCTTGTTCTCCCGCGAGAGGTGTATGTAGAGGACGCGGCCAAAGGCCTTTTCAAGACGCGCTCTGTCGGACGGCAGTTTTGGAAAAATCCGGTCGAGGGTTGCCGAGAGTTCATCCAGATTTTCGCGCATTAAGCGAAGGCCGAAGAGGCCGGTCCCACCCTTGCCCGCAGCCATCGCCGCGTTGAGATAGGCGACATTGAAGTCGAGCTCACTCATCGTGTCGCGATCGGGCAGCTTCCACTCTTCAGCCCACTCCAGCACATCCTGCCGCCGATAGAATGAGTGCGGATCGCCAGTCGTCTTCGTGGATGCCAGAAGCTTGCACAGCAGCGTGCTTCCGGTCCTCGGCGTGCCGCAGATGATGTATCCATCGAACATGTTGAGACCCATGCTGCTCGTCAAAGACAGGGCCGCCGCCCAGTAAGGATGGCGGCCGCTATAGCTGAAATCTTTGCTGGATGCGACGTCACGGCTATCGCTTTTAAATGCCTCTCTCGGACAAACACCATGCCTGCAGCGGCCAAATTTACCGGTTGCGCACCACCACGCACGCCCCACCGACACTTTGCAATTTCTGGCAAATAACGTTGGCATCGGCGCGGCGGTCGACACCGATCCTGACCGCGTAGATGCCGCGCCGGCCGATCGGCGTGCGCACCCGGCTGACCACCGGATCATGCCCGTTGAGTAGGGCCGGGAACCGGCTCCTTACCCTGAGCCACTGGTTGATCGCCGCACTGCGGCGGAAATTGCCGGCCACCTGGATGCCCCACGGCTTTATGTTGATCGAAGCCATGGCCACCGTCCGCGACATGATCACCGGCAGCTTGCGGCAGGCAATGGCAAAATCCGTCTTTGCATCGAGCGGCTCGATCTTTCCGGCATAGGCCCGGTCGGTGAACTTGTCGGCCGGCTCGCCCATGATGTCGAAGACATAGCTTTCGGTTTCCATCGGCAGAAAGCCGCCGGAGCTGAGCCAGCGCGACACCCGGCTCTCACCGGCATTGTAGGCGGCCGCCGCCAGGCCGAGATTGCCATAGCCGGTTTTCATTTCAGCGAGATATCTAGCCGAAGCCGGGATCGCCTGGTTGATGTCGAATGAATTGGCGAGCCCGCGCATCTTGGCGGTGCCCGGCATGAACTGGGCGATGCCCTCGGCGCCGACCGGACTGACGGCGTTGGGATCGAAACGGCTTTCCTTCCAGATCAGCCGGGCGAAGAAATCCCTGGGCAGGCCGTTCTGGTCGGCATGGGACTGGATCAGGGTGCAGACCCTGTCGATCAGCCGCTGCTTGGCGGATTGCGGTGGATCCGCCCGAACAGCTGTCGAGCAGACCAGGGCGCAAAGCAAAACGAGCGTCGCCCTCAGGAAACGCTGCATCGCGCCTACTCCGCCGCGGCCTTGCTGCGACCAAACCGTTGCTCGATATAGTCGGCGACCATTTTCTCGAAATCCGCGGCGATTGATGGCCCGCGCAGCGTCGCCGCCTTCTTGCCGTCGACGAAGACCGGCGCCGTCGGCGTCTCGCCGGTGCCGGGCAGCGAAATGCCGATGTCGGCATGCTTGGACTCGCCCGGACCGTTGACGATGCAACCCATCACCGCGACCTTGAGGTTCTCGACGCCGGGATATTTTTCGCGCCACACCGGCATGTTCTTGCGCAGGTCCGCCTGGATGTTCTGGGCAAGTTCCTGGAACACGGTCGAGGTCGTGCGGCCGCAGCCGGGGCAAGCGGCGACGATCGGCACGAACTGCCTGAACCCCATGGTCTGCAGCAGCTCCTGCGACACCTGCACCTCACGCGTGCGGTCGCCATTCGGCTCCGGCGTCAGCGAGATCCGGATGGTGTCGCCGATGCCTTGCTGCAGCAGGATGCCCATCGCGGCCGAAGAAGCCACGATGCCTTTCGAGCCCATGCCAGCTTCGGTGAGGCCGAGATGCAGCGCATGGTTGGAGCGGGTGGCAAGCTCGGTATAGACGGCGATCAGGTCCTGCACGCCGCTGACCTTGGCCGACAGGATGATCTTCTCGCGGCCAAGGCCGATCTCTTCCGCCATCTCGGCCGACAGGATTGCCGACTGCACGATCGCCTCGCGCGTCACCTCTTGCGCCGTCAGCGGAAAATCCTTGTCCTGGTTGTCGTCCATCAGCCGGGTCAAAAGCTCCTGGTCGAGCGAGCCCCAGTTGACGCCGATGCGCACCGGCTTGTCGTGTTTGATCGCCATCTCGACAATCGCCGCGAACTGCCGGTCCTTCTTGTCCTTGAAGCCGACATTGCCCGGATTGATGCGATATTTGGCCAGCGCCTCGGCACAGGCCGGATGATCGGCCAAGAGCTTGTGGCCGATATAGTGGAAATCGCCGACCAGCGGCACGTTGATGCCAAGCCGCTGAAGTCGCTCATGAATGCGCGGCACGGCGGCGGCACTCTCGTCGCGATCGACGGTGATGCGCACGATCTCGGAGCCGGCCCGGTGGAGTGCTGCAACCTGCGCAACAGTCTGGTCGACATCGGCCGTGTCGGTGTTGGTCATCGACTGCACGACAACTGGCGCGCCGCCGCCGACGACCACGCCGCCGACATCGACGCCGACCGAGGTGCGGCGGGGGAAAGGTGAGGAAAAATATCCGGTCATGCCGGCAGCCTTTTGTCTCTGGAGCGCCATGCGTCCACTTGGACGCACAAATGCGCTCCGGGCCGATGCGCTAAAGTCCGGGCATGAGGTGGAGGAGCAAAGATGGCTTGTCAATGGCGACAGGTCGCCACTGGCCAGAATCGGCCCGCCGCCAGGGGCCAGAAACAATCGATGATCTGGCGAAACGGGCGACGGCCGAAGCGGAAATTGAGCCAAGTGGTAGTCCAGCCTCGGCCGATGTGCCCAGTGCTGGAAATCAAAACCACCATGCCGGCGGCAGGTGCCGCCGGGAAAAGAGGCCGCGGATGGTAAGCGGCTATGTCAGGAGGGCATCAATGCGTGGTCGGTTTCCCTCTTAGTTTTTCAATCTCGTCCTTGAGTGCCAGCTTGCGTCGCTTGAGATTCACGATTTCGAGGTCGTCGACCGATGGATGATTCATCGCGTCATCGAGTTCGCGTTCGATGTCGCCGTGTTTCCGCTGCAACTCATCAAGATGGGATGCAAGAGACATGATTGGTTCTCCCTTTCATGGTTTCCTCGATTGCAACCGTCACGGCGCGTCCACCGCAGGTTCGCTTCTGTGACGGCACAATGACACTGTGCCACCATCCAGCCGCGATGTCGAATGATCCGTGGTAGCATTCCACGACACCTTGAAATGTGATATGGGCTGCACGCCGGTGACAAAACACCCGGTCCCGCCCAATCAGGCCCAGTTTTGGGCGCCGCAGACGTGCAGACGGTAGAGAATGTCCGATCAGGAACAGGCCGATATTCGCCTAGAATTTTCCCGCCTGAAGCAGGAACACGCCGATTTCGATGCGGCCATCAACGCGATGATCGCCATGGCCTGCGATCCGCTGCAGATCCAGCGCATGAAGAAGAAGAAGCTGTTCCTGAAGGACCGGCTGATGGCGCTGGAAGACAAGATCATTCCCGACATCATTGCGTGAGTTGGCGTTCGCTCGCTCGCGCTACCCGGCGATCGAAAGCTTCGCGGCACGATCACGCAGCAGGCCGATAAGTTCGCCGGTCCGCCCCTCGGATGTATCGATGGGGACCACCAGGCACATCGTCGCCTCGACCTTGCCCGGCGCTGAAAACACCGGCGCGGCAAGGCACTTGGTATAGGCATCGACAAGGCCCGAAGTGACGCAATAGCCGGTGATCCGCGCTTTTGCGATGTCGGCGACGAAATCGTCGAGCCGCAGTTTGCGCCCGTCGGGCAGCACGAGATCGTCGTTTGACACCATGTCTTCGATCTCAGCCTTCTCCAGCCCAGCCAGAAGCAGCCGCCCCGAGGCCGTCCAGGGCAGCGGTATCTGCAAGCCGGTGGCGGAACTGATGCGGAACGGCCTGGTGCCGGGACTCGCATGGACGATCGTATAGCGGCCGCTCTGCAGCATGCACAGTTCGGAAGTCTCGCCGGTCTCGCGCGACAGATTGTCGACCTCCTGGCGCCCCCGCCTCAACAGGTCGTTGCCCCGCACATAGTCCATTCCGTAGAGATAGAGCTTCTTGCCGAAATAGACGCGATTGCCGTCGCCTTCCATTTCCAGCAGTCCCGCATCGACCAGCGACCGCACCAGCGTATAGATCGTCGAACGGGGCGCGTTCACGCCCTTGGCAAGGTCGCCAATGCCGATCGCGCGCTGGGTCGTGTGAAGAAACTCCAGAATCTCGAGCACCCGGTTGAGCCCCTTTTCACGGGAGCCCGAAATCTTCTCGCCGGCTGAAAGTGCCGAGGCATTGCCATCTTGCATTGTTGATTCCCGGTGTTAGTATCTGTCCTGTACAGGATACACACGTCTCTTGTAAGAGACAATCGCTTCGACGTCACTGACGCGTGTATTGCCTGTGCAAGGGGAACACAAACGAAAGGAGGTCGCCGTGAACGACACATCCGGAAGACGTGATTTTCTGAAATTGGGAATGGCGGGACTGGCCACGGCCGGCGTCGTGGGTGCGGCGGTAGCCGTCGATGCCCAGAAGGCCGCTGCTCAGGCAGCACCCGACAGCCTGCTGCGCACCGTGCTCGATCGCGGCAAGCTGATCGTCGGCACCGGCAGCACCAACGCGCCGTGGCACTTCGAGAACGATGCCGGCGAACTCGTCGGCATGGACATCACCATGGGGCGCATTCTTGCCAAGGGCCTTTTCGATGATCCGACCAAGGTCGAGTTCGTGATGCAGGATCCGGCACAGCGCATCCCCAACGTCACCACCAACAAGGTCGACATCACCATTCAGTTCATGACGATGAGCGCCCAGCGCTCGCAGCTGGTCAACTTTTCCCGGCCTTACTACGTCGAGGGCGTCGCCCTGCTGAGCCTTCCGACCGCCGAGAACAAGACCTTCGACAAGTTGCTTGCCGGCGGCTCGGCGACACGCGTCTCCATCCTGCAGAATGTCGATGCCGAGGCGCAGGTGCATTCGGTGCTGCCCGAGTGCCAGGTCATGCAGATCGATACCCAGGCCAACGTGCTGCAGGCACTGGAATCGAAACGCGTCGACGCCGCTGCCGTCGATCTGTCCACGGTACGCTGGCTCGCCTCGCGCAATCCGGACAGATATTTCGACGCCGGCAAGAGCTGGCTGAGCATGCTTTATGGCGCGGCACTCCGGCAAGGCGACCTTGACTGGCTGACCTTCGTCAACGCGACCTTCACCATCGCCATGTTCGGCCACGAAAACGCACTCTACGATGCCGCCTTCAAGGACTATTTCGGACAGGAGCCGCCGGCGCGCCATCCCGGCTTCCCGGCCATCTGATCTGCATCAGGCGGGAGGGCGTATCCAGCGCCCTTCCGCCTCCCTAGAGCAATTCCAGGAAGTGTGAAACGGTTTTTCGTCCGGAATTGCGTCAAACAAAGAGTTAGAGCGGGTCGCCGTTTCCGTGAAACGGTGAACTGCTCTAAGCCTGCGGCACTGAGGCGGACGCATGGGCTATGCCCTTAATTTCAACCTGATCTGGCGGCACTTCGACAAGCTGTGGGGCGGACTGCTGCTCAGTCTCGAACTCGCCGTCATATCGATCGCCATCGGCACCGTCATCGGTCTGGTTTTGGCGGTCTGGTACGTGTCTGCCGGACGCATCGTGCGCACCATCATCGCCGCCTACGTCGAATTCATCCGCAACGTGCCGCTGATCCTGCTCGTCTACCTCGTTTTCTACGGCCTGCCGACAGTGGTCGACATCGCCTACAGCGCGCCGACCTCGTTCGTCGTCACGCTGTCGCTCTATAGCGGCGCCTATCTGGTCGAGGTGTTTCGCTCCGGGCTCGAAGCCGTTCCGCGCGGACAGTTGGACGCCGGCAAGGCAATCGGCCTGACGCCCTGGCAAAGGCTGCTCAACGTGCGCCTGCCGACCATGCTGCGCATCACCTTGCCGGCATTGTCCAACACCTTCATATCGCTGTTCAAGGACACCTCCGTCGCCTCGGTCATTTCGGTGCCGGAGCTGACCTATGGCGCCCAGTGGATCAACTTCAACACCTTCCGCATCGTCGAGGTCTATCTCGTGGTCACGGCGATGTATCTGGTGACCGGCTACATCTTGCTTTTTGCGCTTCGGCTCGTCGAGCGCCGGTTCAGGGCGGCGCGCTGACATGCTGACCCAGATAGCCTATGCCTTGCCTTTCCTCGCCCAGGGCTTTGCCCTGACACTGTGGGTATCCCTGCTGGTCGTGGTGTTTTCGTTGATCGCCGGCGTGATCATGGGCGTCGGCCTAGTCTATGGCCCGGTGCCGTTGCAATGGGCCGTGCGCATCTTCAGCGACACCATCCGCGGCATCCCGATCCTGGTGCTCATCTTCTTTGTCTATTACGGACTGCCGGCCGTTGGGCTTCATCTGCCGTCGTTCTGGGCCGCAGTGCTGGCGCTGACCCTGTTCAAGACAGCTCAGGTCGTCGAATATTTCAGAGGTGCTGTCGGCTCCATTCCGAAAGGGCAGTCCGAGGCGGCGATGGCGATCGGACTCACCTTTCGCCAGCGGCTCGCCTACGTCATTT
This sequence comes from Mesorhizobium sp. WSM4808, assembly GCF_055811675.1. Taxonomy (NCBI): domain Bacteria; kingdom Pseudomonadati; phylum Pseudomonadota; class Alphaproteobacteria; order Hyphomicrobiales; family Phyllobacteriaceae; genus Mesorhizobium; species Mesorhizobium sp. WSM4808. Next base: position 154,097 of record NZ_JBVVQX010000010.1, on the reverse strand, counting down.
TCCCACAGGCGTTCAGGCGCTTCCTGCCGCCCTGGATCAACGGCGTCACCGATGCGGTCAAGGGCAGCGCGCTGGTATCGCTGCTCGGCATCACCGACCTGATGCAGGCCATCAACCAGGTCATCGGCCGCACCTATGAGGCCATGCCGCTCTATATCCTCGGCGCGCTCATCTACTTCGCGGTCAACTATGCCCTTTCGCTCGCCAGCCGTCGGCTCGAGCGGCGTTTCTCCTTCATCCGGGAATAGCAATGTCCACAAGTCCGAAAAACACCCCGGCCCTTCTCGACGTCCAGGACGTTTCCAAAGCCTTTGGGACCGTCCAGGTCCTGCGTTCGGTCAGCCTGCAGGTGGCGAAGGGCGAGGTGGTGACGGTCATCGGCCCCTCCGGCAGCGGCAAGACCACGCTGCTGCGTTGCGTCAACTTTCTCGAAAGCTATGACAGTGGTTCGATCCGCATCGACGGCAAGGAGGTCGGCTTTCGCGAAGCCGGAACCCGCCAGCGTCGCAGCGAACGCGATCTCGCCGCGATGCGCGCCGAGACCGGCATGGTGTTCCAGAGCTTCAACCTCTTTCCGCACCTGACAGCCGCCGGCAACATCATGCTTGGCCTCACCAAGGTGCGCGGCAAGAGCAACGCCGAAGCGCGCACCATCGCCGAACACTGGCTCGGCCGGGTCGGCCTCGCCCACAAGGCCGACAGCCTGCCCGCCGAACTGTCCGGCGGCCAGCAGCAGCGCGTCGGCATTGCCCGCGCAGTGGCCATGGGGCCGAAGATCCTGCTTCTCGACGAGATAACCTCCGCGCTCGACCCGGAACTGGTCGGCGAGGTGCTCGAGGTCGTGCGCAGCCTGGCCGAGGACGGCATGACGATGGTGATGGTCACGCACGAAATGGCCTTTGCCCGAGATGCTTCGAGCCGCATCATCTTCATGGCCGATGGCGGCGTCAGCGCGGCGGGCCCACCCGCCGAAATCCTGGCGGCGGACACCGACAATGAGCGCCTGCGCACCTTCCTGGCACGCTTCCGCGCCTCGCATTTCTAGAACGGGACAGCCAACGCTGTCGCAAGGAGCCTTCTTTCATGACGCCTTATATCCGGCTCGCCGCGTTGGGCCTGACGCTGCCCGAGCCGCCGACACCGATCGCCAACTTCGTCACCCATGCCGAAAGCGGCCGGCTGATCTTCCTGTCCGGTCAGGGTCCGCTGCGCACCGACGGCACGCTGTTTACCGGCAAGGTGGGGGAGGATGTCACCGTCGAGGAGGCTTATGGCCATGCCCGCCTCACCGGCCTCAATCTGCTTGCCGTCATGCACGCAGCCACTGGCGACCTTGGCCGGATCGTGCGCGTCGTCAAGCTGCTCGGCTTCGTCAACGCCATACCGACCTTCAGCGACCATCCGAAAGTGGTCAATGGCTGTTCCGACCTGTTTGCCGATGTGTTCGACAATATCGGCGGCCATGCCCGCTCGGCGATCGGCGTCGGCTCCTTGCCTGGAAACATCACCGTTGAAATCGAGGCGGTTGTCGAGATCGCCGCCTGACCTTTAGAAGAATGGAATCCGAGAGATGAAAACCACTTCCACCGACGGCTCCAACACCACCATCCGCGAACGGCTCGGCCTTCGCCCGATCATCAATGTCTCCGGCACGATGACCGCGCTCGGCGCGTCGATCATTGTCCCCGAAGCGATCAGCGCCATGGCGGAAATGGCCTCGCAATGGGTGGAAATGGATGACCTGCAACGTGCCGCAAGCACGATCGTCGCGCGCCTGACCGGCGGCGAGGCCGGTTTCATCACTGCCTGCTGCGCCAGCGGCATCACCATGGCGATCGCCGGTGCGATGACGGGGACCAATCTGCTCGCCATCGAGCGGCTGCCTGATAACACGGAAGGCCTCAAGTCGGAGGTCATCGTCCAGCTCGGCCACATCGTCAACTATGGTGCGCCGATCGACCAGTCGGTCCGGCTGGCGGGCGCCAGGGTCGTGCCGGCCGGCACGGTCAGCGTGACGCAGGACTATCATGTGCGCGACGCGATCAACGACCGCACGGCGGCGGGCCTCTATGTCGTTGCGCACCACACCGTGCAGTATGGCATGCTGTCGCTGGAGGAATTCTGCGAGATCTGCCACGCCAGGGGTGTCCCGGTGATCGTGGATGCGGCTTCAGAGTATGATCTGCGCGACTTCCTCGCGCGCGGCGCCGACATTGTCATCTACAGCGGCCACAAATTCCTGAGTGGGCCGACCAGCGGCATCGTCACGGGGCGCAAGGATCTGGTTCGCGCCGCCTATCTCCAGAACCGCGGCGTCGCGCGCGCCATGAAGGTCGGCAAGGAGAGCATCGCCGGCACCATGGCCGCACTGGAAGCCTGGGAAAAGCGCGACCATGCCGGCATCCGCCGCCGCGAAGACGCCGCGCTCAACCTGTGGAAGGACGCGTTGCAGGGCCTGCCGGGCATTGTCGCGCAGATCATTCCCGATCCGACCGCCAACCCTCTCGATCGGCTTCAGATTTTTGTACTGCCCGAAAGCCGGTTCACGGCGGCCGGCCTCACCTCGGCATTGGCGACGGGCTCGCCACCGATCATCGTGCGCAACCATGAGGTGGAGCGCGGCCATTTCTTCCTCGACCCCTGCAATCTTCATCCCGGCGAGGCCGAGATCGTCGCCGAACGGCTGCGCGCCATATCGACCGCCAAGGACCGCCCGGCCGATGCGATGAAAGTCGCCCGCAAGGATTCGTCCGGCGTCTTACGCTGGCCAGATTGAACACCCGGCGAATCGTTACCTGAAATTGCGCCGGCCGTACCAGCACGCGCCATCATGCGCCTATTGGCCTGACGGGCTCTCCAGGGCACCGGCCGGGAAACTGCCGGCTCCCTTTGCGCGCCTTGGCGGGTCCAGCTTGGTGGCCGCTTCGTAGCCTCTCAAAACAATAACTTTACAAATATCTTTCTTTATGTGAAGTCATGACGATTGCAGGATCGATCATGACAGCCACTCGTTTCGCCACGCGCCTGAATTCGTTTGCCTCGCGACCGCAGGCCGAGTGGCCCGATCTTACCGGCAAGCCGTCGCTGCTGCAGATGGCGGCGCGCGCCGCCAAGGTCGAGGGGCTTACCGATCTTGATCTCAACTTTCCTGACCACGTCGGTGAAAAGCCCACGGAAATCGCCCTGAAACTGGGCGATCTTGGGCTCTCCATCAATGGCTTTGCCATGCGCTACTACTCCAACCCCGCCTTCAAGCTCGGCGCTTTCACCAATCCGGATCCGGCGGTGCGTCGCGAGGCCATCGACCTGACCAAGGCCGGCATCGATGCCCTGCGTGAGGCCGGCGCCAGCCTGATGACGCTGTGGCTCGGCCAGGATGGCTTCGACTACGCCTTCCAGGCCGACTATTCGACGCTTTGGCAACACGAAATTGATGGGATTCGTGAAGTTGCGGCACATGATCCCGACTGTCAGATCAGCCTTGAATACAAACCGAACGAACCACGCTCCTACAGCCTGATGCCGGATGCGGCGACGACCTTGCTGGCAATCCGCGATGTCGGCCTGCCCAATCTGGGCGTCACGCTCGATTTCGCTCATGTGCTCTACGCCGACGAACAGCCGGCCTTTGCCGCAGCCCTGGTGGCGCGTCACAGCAAGCTGCTCGGCGTGCACCTGAACGACGGCTACGCCAAGCGCGACGACGGCCTGATGGTCGGCGCGGTGCACACGCTGCAGACCATCGAGCTGCTCAGGCAGATTCGCCGCGACGGTTACGCCGGCGCCATCTATTTCGACACGTTCCCCGATATGACCGGGCTCGATCCGGTGCGCGAGTGCGAAGTCAACATCGCCACCGTCAAGCGCATGCTGCGCGTCGTCGACCGGCTGGAGCAGGACAATCGCCTGTCCGCCGCCATGGACAGCCAGGACGCGGTGACGTCGCAGGCCATCATCCAGGAAATCATGCTCGGGCCGGATAGCTGAGGCATCCGCGCCATCGCCGTTTTCAACCAGGGAGGAATACAATGAAACTTCTGCTTGCCACCGCTACCGCCGCACTGATGGCGCTCTCGATCGGCTCTGCCTTTGCCGCCGACCTCGCGCCGCTCAATTCCGACACGGAAAAGGACCGCATCGACTGGTCGCAGGTCCAGGCCAAGTTCGGCGCGTTCCCCAAGCTGCCCGAAGGCACCAAGGCAGGCGCGGTCTCCAAGACGTTGACCAATGAATACTGGCGCTCGCTGGGCGAGGGCTACACGGCATTCGGCGCCAAGGTCGGCGTTCCCGTCGTCTATCAGGCAGCGCAGAGCGAGGGCGACCAGCTCGGCCAGCTCACCATCGCCGAAGGCCTGGTGACGCAGGGCTACAACGTGCTGCTCGTCTCGCCGCAGACGGATGCCAATCTGCAGCCGATCATGGAGCAGGCCAGGGCCGCCAACGTGCCGGTGGTCAATGTCAATGACGCCGTTATCCCGCAGGCCGAGCATTATGTCGGCAACGTCCAACGCGACAATGGCGTGCGCGTCGCCAAATGGTTCGTCAAGAATCGTCCGAATGGCGGCAAGGTCGCCATCGTCGAAGGCCAGGCTGGCGTCTATGCCGCCGTGCAGCGAACCGATGGCTTCAACTCGACCATTACCGAAGCCGGCAAGTTCGAGGTTGTCGCCAGCGTTCCCGGCAACTGGGACCGCCAGACCTCCTATGACGCGGCCACCAACATCCTGCAGCAGCATCCCGACCTGATCGGCTTCTATGCCAACAATGACGGCATGGCGCTCGGCATCGTCGAGGCTGTCAAGGCCGCCGGCCTGCAGGACAAGGTTGCGGTCTTCGGCACCGACGGCATTTCCGATGCCTATGCCTCCATACGGGCCGGCGAACTGACCGGCACGGTCGACAGTTTCCCGGTTCTGACCGGCGAAGTGGCGTTGGAAACAGCTCTGCGTCTCGTCGCGGGACAGAAGCTGCCGCGCGTCGTCGCCACGCCACAGGCGCTGATCACCAAGGACAATGCCGACCGCTATTCCGGCGCCGGCGCGCGCAAGGCGCTGCTCGAGGACGCGGCTGCGGGCCAGTAAGGCCAACCAACAGTGCCGGTCAGGGCAATTCGCTTCTGACCGGCACCATGGCCCGGAGATAGATCCCGATGTCACCCAGGCTGCAATTCAAGGGGATTTCCAAGCTGTTTCCGGCCGTACGGGCGCTTGACGGCGTTTCGTTCTCGGTCGCGGCCGGTGAAATCCACGGCCTGCTCGGCGAAAACGGCGCCGGCAAGTCGACGCTGCTGCGCATACTGTCTGGCGTCTACAGGCCGACAGCGGGAAGCGTCCTCATTGACGGCAAGCCGGTTACACTCGCCAATCCGGTTGCCGCGCGCGCTGCGGGCGTCGCCATGATCCATCAGGAATTGCAGCAGGTGCCGCGCCTCAGCGTCGCCCAGAACATGTTCCTCGGCCATCCGCTGACACGAGGCGGCATCTTCGTCGCCAGCAGAGAGCAGGAGCGCCGCGCCGCCGAGGCTCTTGCAGCCATCGACCCTTCCATCGATCCAGCCGCCCCGCTCGGCACCCTGAAGGTGGCGCAGCGGCAGATTGTCGAGATTGCCAGGGCATTGCTCGATCGCGCCCGCATCGTCGCCATGGACGAGCCGACATCGAGCCTGACGCCGAGCGAATTCGAACGGCTCGCGCAAGTCATTACAGGTTTGGCGCGCGATGGCGTCGCCGTCGTCTATGTCTCGCACAAGCTGGATGAGGTGTTCGGCATCTGCCGGCGCGCCACCATCATGCGCGACGGCGTCGTCGTCGATTCCGTCGATCTGAAAGACCTGTCGGAGAAAGCGGTCGTGGCGATGATGGTCGGCCGCGAACTGGCGCAGGAACACCATAATTCCCATGCCACGAACAAGGTCATGCTGAGCGCGCGTGGCCTCTCCTCGGCGACGAAGGTGCGCAACGTGTCGTTCGATCTGCATCGCGGCGAGGTGCTGGGGATTGCCGGCCTGGTCGGTTCCGGCCGAACTGAACTTTTGCGGCTCCTGGCCGGCGCCGATCGCGCCACGGCCGGCACCATTGCAATCGACGGCAAGGCGGCGCGCTTCGCCGGCCCGCGCGATGCGATTGCCGCCGGCATCGGCATGGTGCCGGAGGAGCGCAAGCGCGAAGGCATCGTGCCGCTGCGCTCGATCACCAGCAACATGGCGCTGGCCTCGATGAACGTATTCGCGCCGCGCGGCGTCATCGATCACACCAGGCTGAAACAGGTGGCGGTCGACAGGATGAGCCGCGTCAATCTGCGCCCGTTCCTGCTCGACCGGCCGATCCGCCTGTTCAGCGGCGGCAACCAGCAGAAGGCGATCATCGGCCGCTGGCTGGCCGCGGGAACGCGCATCCTCTTGTTCGACGAACCGACACGCGGCATCGATGTCGGCGCCAAGGCGGAGATCTATCATCTGATCGAGGAACTCGCCGCCGAGGGCCATGCCGTGATCGTCGTCTCCTCCGAACTCCCCGAAGTGATCCGGCTTGCCGACCGCGTGCTGGTCATGCGCGACGGCACGATCGCGGCCGAACTCCACAGAGACGATATCAGCGAACAGGCGATCGCGGCGCACGCCATCCCGCAAACGCAAACGCCGGCCGCGCAACAGGCAAGGCAGTAGGTGACGGATATGTCGGATACCACTCTGGTGCGGCCACGCGCCGAATTCCTGCGCGGCGTTTCCATGCGCGACGCCGGCACGCTGATCGGCCTTGTCGTGATCCTGGCAGTATTCGGCGCGCTGGTGCCCGGCTTCTTCGCCGAGCGCAACCTGATCAACATCCTGCAGCAGTCGAGCATCAATGCCTGTCTGGCGCTGGGCATGACGCTGGTCATCATCTCCGGTGGCATCGACCTGTCGGTCGGGCCGACGGCGGCACTCTCGGCCGTCATCTCGGCCTCTATGATGGTCGCCGGCGTGCCGTTTCCGTTGGCCATCGCCGCCGGCTTCGCCATTGGCCTTGCCTGCGGCCTCGTCAACGGCGTGCTCGTCGCCTATGTCGGGCTGCAGCCCTTCATCGTCACGTTGGGAACGCTCAGCACCTATCGGGCGCTGGCGCTGATCTACACCGGCGGCAATCCGGTCCTCGGCCTGCCCGCCGACTTTCGCGCCATCTTCAGCGGATCGCTGTTTGGACTGCCTCTGGCGGTCATCATCGTCGCCTGCGTGGCTGTCGTCGCCTGGGTGGTTTTGAAGAAGACGCCCTTCGGCGAATATCTGCTTGCCGTCGGCGGCAACGAGGAGGCGGCCTACATCGCCGGCGTGCCGATTGCCCGCACCAAGATCGCCGCCTACATGATCTCAGGCCTGCTGGCGGCGCTTGCCGCGCAGATCCTGGTCGGCCGGCTCGGCGCCGCCGAGCCCATCCTCGGCAATCTCTGGGAACTCGACGCCATCGCGGCTGCCGCCATCGGCGGCGCCTCGCTGATGGGCGGCAAGGGCAGCATCGTCGGCACCATCCTTGGCGCCGTCATCCTCGGCGCTATGCGCAACGGTTTGACGCTGATGAACGTCCAGTCCTTCTATCAGCTTCTGGCAACTGGTCTTATAATCCTCGCCGCGATGCTTATCGATCGCGTGACGAGGGGGCGTGGATGACCTTGAGCGGGCTGGACCTGAAAGCGGTAGGACCGCGGATCCGCATGATGATGCCGCATCTCACTCCGTTGGAGGCGAAGGTGGTGGAAACCGTCTTCGGCCGGCGCGGCTTCGACGAGAGCATTCCGCTGAAACAGATCGCCGAAGAGTCCGGCGTGTCCGAGGCGATGGTGGTCAAGATCGCCAAGAAGCTGGGCTTTTCCGGCTATCGCGACTTCCGCACCGCCGTCTATGAATACAGTCGCCTGCCGACCGCCGAGATGCACCAGGAACTGTCATCCGACGACAGTTCGGCCGAGATCGTGCAAAAAGTCTTTCGCACCTCCATCCAGGCGCTGGAGGAGACGCTGGCGATCCTCGACATCGAGGATTTCGACCGCGCCGCCGAGCTGCTCTTCCGTGCCAAGAACCGGGATTTTTATGGCGTCGGCGGCTCGGCGCAGATCGCCCGCGATGTCTCGCACAAGTTTCTGCGCATCGGCATCCGCGCATCCGTCTATGACGATTCGCATATGATGTTGATGTCGGCCTCGCTGCTCGGCGGCGACGACATCGCCGTCGGCTTCTCGCATTCGGGCAACACGTCGGCCGTCATCGACGCCATCCAGCTTGCCCGCAAGAACGGTGCCCGCACGCTGGCCATCACCAACTACGACAACTCGCCGCTGGCTGCGGTCGCCGACATCGTGCTTTGCTCGACCGCGCAAGGCTCGCCGCTGATGGGCGAGAACGCAGCGGCGCGCATTGCCCAGCTCAACATCCTCGACGCGCTGTTCGTGGCGGTGGCACAGCGCGATTATCAGGCGGCGGAGCGCAATCTCGGCCGCACCATGTCCGCGGTGACATCGAAACGAAAAGACCGGGGCTCATGACGACATCGCCGCTGGTCACCGTGTTCGGCAGCTTGCACTACGACATCATGGTCGACGCGCCCGACCGCCCGCGCAAGGGCGAGACGGTGACCGGCCATGCCTGGCACCCGAAATGCGGCGGCAAGGGCGGCAACCAGGCTGTCTCGGCGGCGCGGGCCGGCGTGCGCGCGGCGATGATCGGCGCCGTCGGCGACGATGATTTCGGGCGGGCGTTGCTGGCCAATCTCAATCGCGCAGTGGTCGACCACCGCTTCGTGCGGGTGGCCGCTGGCGCCGGCTCCGGCATGAGCGTGGCGATCTTCGACGCGGGCGGCGACTATGGCGCGGTGATCGTCTCGGGCAGCAATCTGACACTGGGCAATGCCGACATTGCCTCTGCTTCCGATGTGATGGTCCAAACGGCAGTGCTTTTGTTGCAGAACGAAGTGCCGGAAGCCGGCAACATTGCCGCCGCACGCGCCGTCAAAGCACGGGGCGGCCGCGTCGTGCTCAACGCGGCCCCCGCGCGCAAACTCTCCGAGGAGTTGATCGCGCTGGTCGACATATTGGTGGTCAACGCCATCGAGGCGGAATTCCTGGCTGGCACAGCGGTGGTCGAGAAACTCGACGGCGCCGCGCAAGCCGCACGGCTATTGGCCGATCTTTATCCGGTGGCGATTGTCACGGCGGGCGGCGAGGGCGTCGCCTGTTGCGATCGGAGCGGTGAGGCCTTTGCTCTGTCCGCCATCCCCGTCAAGGTCGCCAGCACGCATGGCGCCGGCGATGAATTCGTTGGCGCGCTGGCCGCGGGACTTGCCCGTGGGCAGACCATGCGGGCGGCCATCACCGCCGCCAACGCGGCTTCGGCCTTGCTGGTCTCGACGCCAGAGGCCGAGCGCGACAGCATCTGATCGGCTGGTTTCCGTCTTGCCAGACCGCAGCAGCGGCCGCCTATCCTTGCGGCCCCGCGCGAATTCCGCTAAGGCGCGCCTTTGTCGCCGGGGAACACGGACTTGGACGATCAACGCGCCGACGTCGCCATCATCATGGGCAGCCAGTCCGACTGGGCAACGATGCGCCATGCCGCCGAAACGCTGGAAGCACTCGGCATCACGCACAAGCGGCTGATCATCTCCGCGCATCGCACGCCGGACCGGCTCTATGATTTCGCCAAGGGCGCCAAGGCAGCCGGTTATCAGGTGATCATCGCCGGCGCCGGCGGTGCGGCGCACCTGCCCGGCATGACGGCGGCGATGACGCCGCTGCCGGTGTTCGGTGTGCCGGTGGAATCGAAAGCGCTTTCCGGGCAGGATTCGCTGCTGTCCATTGTCCAGATGCCGGCCGGCATTCCCGTGGGCACGCTGGCCATCGGCAAGGCCGGCGCTGCCAACGCAGCCCTTCTGGCCGCTGCCGTGCTGGCCCTGAACGATGACAGCCTTGCCGTCCGTCTGGACGCTTGGCGCGCCGCGCAGACCGCCAAGGTCGCGGCAGAACCGACGGATACGCCGTGAGCCTGCCCGCCGGATCGACCATCGGCATCATTGGCGGCGGCCAGCTCGGCCGCATGCTGGCTGTTGCTGCCGCCCGCCTCGGCTACCGCACCGTGGTGCTGGAGCCGCAAGCGGATTGCCCCGCGGCACAGGTCGCCAACCGGCAGATAACAGCCGCCTATGACGACCCGGCCGCCCTTGCCGAACTGGCAGGCTCGAGTTCCGTCGTCACCTACGAGTTCGAGAACGTGCCGGTTGCAGCCGCCAGTGCGCTGGCCGCCAAGGTTCCGGTCTATCCGCCGGCGCGTGCGCTGGAAGTGGCGCAGGACCGGGTGGACGAAAAAACATTCCTCAACGGCATCGGCATTGCCACCGCCGATTTCCACGCCGTCGACAATGATGACCAGCTGGTCGCGGCGCTGAAAGCATTCGACGGCAGCGGTGTCCTGAAGACCCGGCGCATGGGCTATGACGGCAAAGGCCAGCGCGTCTTCCGCAACATGGAAGCCGGCGGCTTCGCCGGCACATGCGAGGCGATGGGCAATGTGCCTCTGATCCTGGAGGCCTTCGTGCCTTTCGAGCGCGAGATATCGGTGATCGCGGCGCGTGGGCTGGACGGTGCGGTTGTCGCCTACGATCCAGCCGAGAATATCCATCGCAACGGCATTCTCCACACATCGACCTTGCCGGCCGCCATTATGCCGGAGACGGCGGAAGCGGCCCGGACGGCCGCATCGAAGATCCTGTCGGCGCTGAACTATGTCGGCGTCATCGGCGTCGAGTTCTTCGTGCTGGCGGACGGCTCGCTGCTGGCCAACGAGATCGCGCCGCGCGTGCACAATTCCGGCCATTGGACGGAAGCCGCCTGTATCGTCTCGCAGTTCGAGCAGCATATCCGCGCCATCGCCGGCCTGCCGCTCGGCGCCCCGGACCGCCATTCCGACTGTGTGATGGAAAACCTGATCGGCGACGATGTGTTGCGCGTCCCGGAGCTTCTCGCCGAGCCCGATCTGATGCTGCATCTCTACGGCAAGGCCGAAGCGCGGCCCAGCCGCAAGATGGGCCATTTCACTCGGATCAGCCGTCGCGCCTCATAAGGTTGCCTACTGCAAATCGTCGCTCTCGTCCTGCCCTGGATTGGCGCAACTCACATCGCCTTCCTCGCAATTGGCCGCGGCAGCGAGCTGCTTGATGCGATTATTGGTCAGTCTGGTGAGGCATTGCGATACTGCCATCGGATGGACTCGAGCCGCCTTGACTGGCGGCGGTGGAATGCGCGCATTCGGCATCGCGAAAAGTGATCCAGGCGCGTTGCGCCACCTGCAGCAATCTCTTGCCGCCGGCGTCATCCGAACTGGTGAGGTCCTGATAGGCCATGTTGAGCTTGGCGTCGGCCGCCTGGTAGTCTTCGCCGGCACAGATGTTCATCATCTGCTGGCTATCGTCGCTGCGGTCGCATTCCTGCGCGCGAGCAACCGAAGCTGCCGCCAGCAGGACAAGGCAGGCGGACAGGAACATTCGGCGCATGGTTCTCTCCAAATCACTTCACGGCGACCGCATCATCCCAGCCGGCCCCAGGGCCGCGCAATGCCGCAAGGCCGACATGGCGGATAATTGATGACAGGGACGATTCACAGCCGCTATGGAGCACGCTTGCGGTTGACAGGGACAAGGCTCCTCGTTTATGAGCCTCCCACAGTTCAAAGCCGCGTCTTCTGGCGCGCCTTAAAATTTCGACCCGGACCGGGTCCACACCGACAGGCAAGACCATGAAGATCAAGAATTCGCTCAAGGCGCTGAAGGCGCGTCACCGCGACAACCAGTTGGTTCGCCGCAAGGGCCGCGTCTACATCATCAACAAGACCGCCCCGCGCTACAAGGCACGCCAGGGCTGAGTTTTCGGGCAGGAGGCTGTTGCCTCCGCCCATTTGATGCTTGTTGCCGCCTGCCGGCATTTTCACGCCAAATTCAGTTTGACGTTCCGTCGCCCTGGACTAGAGTCCGGCGATGCGGATTCTTTTTGCATTTTTGACATCTCTGCTTGTTTCCGGCGTCATTTATGGCCCGGCATGGGCGGATGATGCTGTCGCGCCGCCGGCCACTCAGGGCGCGCCGCCCGCCGCAACGACGAAACAAGCCCGCCTCGACCAGTTGTTCAGCGATCTGAAACGCGAGCGCAACGAAAAGGCGGCCGAGCGGATCGCCGGCAACATCTGGAGCGAGTGGTCGCAATCCGGCAGCGCCTCGATCGACCTGATGATGCAGTGGTCGCAAAAAGCCGTCGAGGGCCAGAAGTTCGACGTCGCGCTCGATTTCCTCGACCAGGTGGTGACTTTGCAGCCGACTTATGCCGAAGGCTGGAACCGGCGTGCCACCGTCCATTTCATGATGAAGAACTACGGCAAGTCGATGTCCGACATCGACCATACGCTGCAGCTCGAGCCGCGCCACTTCGGCGCGCTGTCCGGCCTGGCGCAGATCATGGCGCTGACCGGCCACAAGCAATCGGCGCTCGAGGCCTGGCAAAAGGTGCTGGCCATCTATCCGATGATGCGCAGCGCCCAGGACCAGGTCGGCACGATTTCGGAGGAACTTGCCGGTGAAGGCATTTGATGTCCTGAAGGGAATACGGGAGTAAGGCAGTATGTAAGTGGTGCAGATTGCGCTGTGGAACATATCCCCTACTCCCCTACTCCCCTACTCCCCTACTCCCTGCGAGCATCATGCCTTACCAATCCCCAATTTCCCCCGGCCGTTCCTGGTACGAGGACACGGCGGGACCGAGGCCCGAATATCCCGGACTGGATGGCGACCGGACATGCGATGTCGTCATCATTGGTGGCGGCTTCACCGGGCTGTCGGCGGCGGCGCATCTGGCCAAGGCAGGCACCAATGTCGTACTGATCGACGCGTATCGCTTCGGCGATGGCGCCTCGGGACGCAATGGGGGGCAGCTCGGCACCGGCCAGCGCGCCTGGGCCGAGGACCTGGAAGCCGAGTATGGCTTGGCCCGCGCCAAGGCGCTGTTTGATCTTGCCGAAGAGGCCAAGGCGCATCTCCTCGAATTCACTGCCGCCAACCAGATCGATATCGACTATATGCCGGGCCAGCTCTCGGTGGCGCACAAGCCCCGCTATGTCGACGACTACAAGGCGCATGCCGAGATCATGGCGAGCCGTTTTGCCTACCCGCATATCTCGTTCATGGATGCCAAGGAGACGGCGGAGCGGTTGGGCTCGACCGCCTATTTCGGCGGCACGCGCGATACCGGCACAGGGCACATCCATCCGATGAAGCTGGTGATCGGCACGGCGCGGGTGGCAGCGCTTGCAGGCGCGCAGCTGTTCGAGGGGACGCCGTCGACCGGCATCATGTCCAGTGGTGGCAAGGTCAAGGTTTCTACACCGAGGGGGACGGTGACGGCGCAGAAATGCCTGATAGCGGTCAACGCCTATGGCGGCGCGCTCGAGCCGGTGAGTGCGGCGCACATCATGCCGATCGGTTCCTTCATCGGTGCGACCGTGCCTCTGGGAGCGCACTCGAACGTTTTGCCGGGCGGCGAGGCGGTCGACGATTCCCGCTTCGTCGTGCGCTATTTCCGCAGATCGAAGGACGGGCGGCTGCTGTTTGGCGGACGCGAGGTTTATGGCGTCAACGATCCGAAGGATATCCACATTCACATCCGCCGCCAGATCGCGGAACTCTACCCCGCACTCAGGGATGTCGAGATCACGCATGGGTGGGGCGGCTATGTCGGCATCACTGTGCCGAGAAAGCCTTTCGTGCGCGAAGTGATGCCCAATGTGATCTCGGCCGGCGGCTATTCCGGCCACGGCGTCATGCTGTCGAACTATTTCGGTAAACTCTATGCTGAAACCGTTGCCGGCAACCGCGACCGGCTGAAGCTGATCGAGGATCTGAAAATCCCGCCGTTCCCCGGCGGCCGGCGCTTCCGCACGCCGCTGCTGTTCCTGGCGCTCAACTGGTTTGCGTTGAGGGACAGGATCTAGCCGACCGACCTGATGTAATATTGTAATATTCATTGTAACATTTGTTGCCCGTGCGACGCATTGCGCAATTTCCCGCAAAGGCGCAGAATCCCCTATAATGGCGTAGTGATGCCACAATCGCAGGCGAAAGCTGCCGGTTCTGGGCGATTGTTCGGGGATTGTTGCGGGACTGCCCGCGTTGTTTTTGGGACCTATGCGGATCAGACGCCGGACTTCCGGCACCGACTGAAAGAACGTCGGCCCGCTTATGGAGGTGGCAAGAGTGAGAGAGCCCTTCAGTTTCGGTACGCCGGAACGTCGGCGCTTTGCCATGCAGTTCGGATACGACATGCGGCCGTCCTTCTGGCAGGAAGTCCGTTCGAACTCGCATCTGGTGATCGCCGCGATCGGCACCGCCGCGTTGCTTAGCATCGCCGCCGTGGCGCTGTGGCTGGCATTGCCGGCCAGCGACAGGCAAGCGGCAGCGAGCCCCGAGCAGACCATTCCAACGGTTCCGGTGAAGACGACGAAAATAACCCCGGTTGGGGCCGCGGTCGCCGCGGCAGCCGTGCCGCAGGCGCGCAAGTCCGACGCAATTCCAACTACCGTGGCGGCCGCGCAAACCAACCTCCCCGCACTTGCCGCCAATGACCCGCGCTGGACCGGTTCCCAGCCGAAGGACGCAACCACGTCCGATTCGACCGCTCCCAAGGCAGCGGACAAGCAAGCGGCGGCATTCGCACAGCCGGCAGCCGCTACCGATGCCGCCACCGAACTCGCCAAGGTAGCCGCGCCCAGCGCAGCCGCGGGCAACCACCCCGACGGCGCACAAACCGCCGCCATCCCCGCGGTGCAGCCGCAATCGCCGGCTCAAGAGCCAGCGGCAGAGGGGGATGACAGCCAAGCCAAGGCGAAGCCAAGGAAAGCCGCAGCCGCCGGAACAGGGCGCATCCTGAGGGCCGTGACCATGCGAAGCGGCCCGAAGAAAAATGCCGCCGCCATCGGTACGGTGCCAGCCAAAACCTCGGTGCAGGTGAAGAGCTGCAAGCAATGGTGCCAGATCACCTACAACGGCAAGACCGGCTGGGTCTACAAGAGTTACATCAAGACCGGCGCGTGACGCCTGGCACTTTCAGATGCAGCGGCCGCCATCGACCTCCAGCGCCACGCCGGTGATGAAGGCGGCTTCGTCCGAGGCCAGCCAGAGTGCGGCATTGGCGATGTCGAGCGGCGTCGAAAGCCGGCCGAGCGGGATCGATGCGCGGAACTTCTCGCGGATTTCGGGCGTGTCGGCGCCCATGAATTTCTCCAGCATGCCGGTCTCGCCGGCAACCGGGCAGAGGCAGTTGACGCGGATGTTCTTCGGCGCCAGTTCGACCGCCATCGACTTGGTGGCGGTGATCGCCCAGCCTTTCGACGCGTTGTACCAGGTGAGGCCGGGGCGCGGCCGCAGACCCGCGGTGGAGGCCGTGGTCAGGATGACCCCGCCGCCCTGCCGCTCCATGATCGGCACCACGGCGAGTGCCGCGTGATAGATCGCCTTCATGTTGACTGATGTTATCAGGTCGAAGGTGTCCTCGTCGACATTGAGCATGTCGCCGTTGCGATGGGTATAGCCGGCATTGTTGACCATGATGTCGATGCGGCCGAAGGCGCTTTTGGCGGCATAGACCATCTCGTCGAATTCGGAGCGCAGCGAGACATCGGTCTGGGTCCAGATCGCCGCTTCTCCGATCTCACCGGCGACGCGTTCCGCGCCCCTGGCGTTGAGGTCGGCGACAACGACCCTGGCGCCCTCCTGCGCAAAGCGCCTGGCGATGCCCTCGCCAAAACCCGACGCAGCGCCGGTGATGATCGCAACCTTGTTTTCCAGACGCATGTTTTTCCGCTCACTATTGGTGACGATCAACGGGCACGTCATTGGCGCTCATCCGCGCAAAGCCACGGCTTCTGACTGGATTGGCCGAAAGATGTGGGTCCATAGCCGATTTCTCCTTTGGCTTTCGCGTCGATCCCGCTCTATGCTGCAACTGCGAAGGCTTCCGGAGCCGCGCCTTCGACAAGCCTCCGGGTCATCGGGCTGTCAAGGGGCAGGCGCATACACCCAGATGTGACACCATGGCACTGGAAAATTTAAATCGATTAGATTATATCAGCCGCGTCACAGCGACCGGCGTCAAAGCGGACAGACCATGACCAGCCAGATCATCCCCGTCGAGCCTTTCGACTTCATCATTTTCGGCGGCACCGGCGATCTGTCGGAGCGCAAGCTTCTGCCGTCGCTCTATTATCGCCAGCGCGACCATCAGTTTTCGGAGCCGACACGCATCATCGGCACGTCGCGCTCGAAAATGAGCGACGAAGAATTCCAGGCCTTCGCCAAACAGGCGATCTCCGAGCACGTCAAACCGGCCGACATCGACGCCAAGGAACTGAAGACTTTTCTGGCGCGACTATCCTACGTCTCGGCCGATGCGACGAGCGGCGCCGGCTTCGACAAGCTCAAGAAAGCGATCGGCGACAGCGACCGCATTCGAGCCTTCTACCTGGCGGTGGCGCCGGCGCTGTTCGGCGACATCTCGCACAAGCTGAAAGAGCACAATCTGATCACGCCCAACTCGCGCATCGTGCTGGAAAAGCCGATCGGCCGCGACCTCGATTCGGCACGTAAGCTCAACGACCTGGTCGGCGACGACTTCCACGAAAGCCAGATCTTCCGCATCGACCATTATCTCGGCAAGGAGACGGTGCAGAACCTGATGGCGCTGCGCTTCGCCAACGCGCTCTACGAGCCGTTGTGGAATTCAGCCCACATCGACCATGTGCAGATCACCGTGGCCGAGACCGTCGGCCTGGAAGACCGCGTCACCTATTACGACAAGGCCGGCGCGCTGCGCGACATGGTGCAGAACCATATGCTGCAGCTGCTGTGCCTCGTCGCCATGGAAGCGCCATCGTCGATGGATGCCGACGCCGTGCGCGACGAAAAGCTGAAGGTGCTGCGGGCACTGAAGCGCATCAACGGCAACGAGGCGCCAAAGCACACCGTGCGCGGGCAGTATCGCGCCGGGGCTTCGGCCGGCGGACCGGTGAAAGGCTATGTCGAGGAACTCGGCAAGGACAGCAACACCGAAACCTTCGTCGCCATCAAGGCCGAGATCGGCAATTGGCGCTGGTCGGGCGTTCCGTTCTATCTCCGCACCGGCAAACGGCTGGCGACGCGGGTTTCGGAAATCGTCATCGAATTCAAGCCGATCCCGCATTCGATCTTCGGCGACAGCGCCGGACCGATCTTCGCCAACCAGCTTGTCATCCGGCTGCAGCCGGACGAAGGCGTCAAGCAGTTCATCATGATCAAGGATCCGGGCCCGGGCGGCATGCGTCTGCGCCAGATCTCGCTCGACATGAGTTTCGCACAGTCCTTTGACGGCCGCGCACCGGACGCTTATGAGCGGCTGATCATGGACGTCATCCGTGGCAACCAGACCCTGTTCATGCGCCGTGACGAAGTCGAGGCGGCGTGGAAATGGATCGACCCGATCCAGAATGCCTGGGAAAGTGCCAGGCAGGAGGCGCAGGGCTACACGGCGGGCACCTGGGGGCCATCGGCCTCGATAGCACTGATCGAGCGTGACGGGCGGACATGGCACGAGAGCAATTGAACAGCGCCGCCTACAGCTGGAACGGCTTCGCCGGGCGCCAGGAACTGGCGGCCGCCCTTGCAGGTCATGCTGCAGGCAGACTGACCAAGGCGATCGCCGAGCGCGGCACGGGGTTGCTCGCCGTCTCCGGCGGCACCACGCCGGCAAAATTCTTCGCCGCCCTTTCAGCGATACCCATCGCCTGGGACAAGGTGATCGTGACGCTGGTCGACGAGCGTTTCGTGCCGGCCTCTTCGCCACGCTCCAATGCCGGGCTGGTGACCGCCAACCTGTTGCAGAACGCGGCCAAGGCGGCTCGTTTCGTGCCGCTCTATCACGAAGCCACCAGCATCGAGGATGCGGCCTCGTCCGATGATGCAGCGCTCCGGTCCTTGCCATGGCCGCTCGATGTCGTCGTGCTCGGCATGGGGCCGGACGGCCACACCGCCTCGTTCTTTCCCGATGCCGACGATCTGGCAACGCTGCTCGACCCGTCTTCCGACAGGATCGTGCTGCCGGTTCATGCGGCAAGTGCGGGCGAGCCGCGGCTGACCCTGTCGCTGGCGCGCATCGTCGAAGCCGGCTTCATCGCGCTGCACATAGAGGGTGAGGACAAGCGTATCGCCTTCGACGGCGCGGTTGCGCCCGGGCCGCGAAAGCCAATCCGCGCCGTGCTCGACGCAGCGCATAAGCCCGTAGAGGTTTTCTGGGCCCCCTGAATCTCGATTTACTCTGGTCCCGGCAAACGGCGGGAGGATGTTTCCGGGACCTCGCCTGAAAGGACCGACCGCCATGACCGCCAGACGCGACATCGAAGCCATCACCGAACGCATCCGCCAGCGCTCAAAGCCGGGCCGCGAGCGTTATCTTAGCCGCATTGCCGAGGCATCGAACCGCACCGCCAACCGGGCTGTGCTGTCGTGCGGCAATCTCGCCCACGGCTTTGCGGTGTGCAGCCCCTCGGAAAAGCTCGCGCTGGGCGCCGACAAGGTGCCGAACCTCGGCATCATCACCTCCTACAACGACATGCTGTCGGCGCATCAGCCGTTCGAGACCTTCCCCGCGCTGATCAAGGACGCGGCACGCGAAGCCGGCGGCATTGCGCAGGTGGCCGGCGGCGTGCCGGCGATGTGCGACGGCGTCACCCAGGGCCAGCCCGGCATGGAGCTGTCGCTGTTTTCGCGCGACGTGATCGCCATGGCCGCCGCGATCGGCCTGTCGCACAACATGTTCGACGCCGCCGTCTATCTCGGCGTCTGCGACAAGATCGTGCCGGGGCTGGTGATAGCCGCCCTCACCTTCGGCCATCTGCCGGCGGTGTTCATCCCGGCCGGACCGATGACGACCGGGCTGCCCAATGACGAGAAGGCCAAGGTCCGCCAGCTCTACGCCGAGGGCAAGGCCGGGCGCGCCGAACTGCTGGAAGCCGAGTCCAAATCCTATCATGGGCCGGGCACCTGCACCTTCTACGGCACGGCGAATTCCAACCAGATGCTGATGGAGATCATGGGCCTGCACACGCCGGGCGCTTCCTTCGTCAATCCCGGCACCCCGCTGCGCGAGGCGCTGACCCGCGAGGCGACGAAGCGGGCGCTGGCGATCACCGCGCTCGGCAACGCCTATACGCCTGTCGGCCGGATGATCGACGAGCGCTCGATCGTCAACGGCATCGTCGGCCTGCACGCCACCGGCGGCTCGACCAATCACACCATCCACCTGATCGCCATGGCGGCGGCGGCCGGCATAGCCATCACCTGGCAGGATATTTCCGACCTTTCGGAAGCCGTGCCGCTGCTGGCGCGGGTCTATCCGAACGGCCTCGCCGACGTGAACCATTTCCACGCCGCCGGCGGGCTCGGCTTCCTGATCCGCGAACTGCTCGACGAAGGCATCCTGCATGAGGACGTGCAGACGGTGTGGGGCGAAGGCCTGCGGCCCTATGCGGTCGAGGCAAAGCTCGGCGCCGACGGCAGCGTGGTGCGCGAGGCCTCGCCGAAGGCAAGCGGCGACGAAAAGGTGCTGGCGCCGTTCAACAAGGCATTCCAGGCGACCGGCGGCCTGAAGGTGCTGTCAGGCAATCTCGGCCACGCCGTCATCAAGACTTCCGCGGTGAAGCCGGAGCGGCGTATCATCGAGGCGCCGGCCAGGGTCTTCGACAGCCAGCAAGGGCTGAACGATGCGTTCAAGGCAGGCACGCTGACCGGTGATTTCATCGCCGTCATCCGCTTCCAGGGGCCGAAGGCCAATGGCATGCCGGAACTGCACAAGCTGACCACCGTGCTCGGCATCCTGCAGGATCGCGGCCAGCGCGTCGCGCTGGTCACCGACGGGCGCATGTCTGGCGCCTCCGGCAAGGTGCCGGCGGCGATCCATGTGACGCCGGAGGCGGTCGAGGAGGGTCCTATCGCCAGGATCCACGAAGGCGACATCATCCGGCTCGACGCCGAAGCCGGCACACTCGAAGTCCTGGTGCCGGCCGGGGAGTTCGCCTTGCGCCGGACGGCGGATGCCGATCTTATCGGCAACGAGTTCGGCTTCGGCCGCGAACTGTTTGCCGGCTTCCGGCAATTGGTCGGCCGCGCCGACCATGGCGCCAGCGCCTTCGGCACCGCTTGACGGCAGTTCTGCGTCGTTCATGAAAAAGGGCGGCACATGGCCGCCCTCTTGCGGTTGTGCATACGATTCTATTGCACGGTTAGCTCGGCTCGCTCGCCGGCCTTGACCGTCACGTTGCCTTCTTTCGAACTGTTGTCGGGTTTCTCCGAAACGACGGCGTAGTCGCCCGCCGGGATCGCTGCCTGATACTTCTGGTCGAATGCATAGCCAAGCGACTTGCGGTTGCCGTTGATGTCCTTCTTGGCCTCGAAAATCTCGATCTTCGAGGCTCCGGGCGCGGTGATCGCCAGCACGCCGGCATTCATTGCGACCTTCAGATCCTGAAATTCGCCCACCTTGACAGTGAACGGCTGCTCGACGACGGCGAGATCAACCGTCGCAATCAACACATAGTCATCGGGCGGCAGATCGAATTTGCTGTCGGGTCCGTAGGCATAGGTCACCTCGCCCCTGGTTCCGTCGATCTTCGTTTTCGCCTTCGTGACCTTGAAGCCGATGCCCGAACCGTCCGCCTTGTCGCCGCCGGCAGCATAATAAGCATTGGCAACGACATGGCCGACACCGGCAATCATGTCCTTTTCCACGGTCTTGCCGGCAGCCAGCGGAATCGTCTCGGTAGCCACGCCCTGCCCGATCGTGACAGTCACTTTCTCGTCGCCGGCCGGCAACACGGCTTTCGTCGTCCCATGGAAGGTGGCGGGCATGTCAGCACCAGGATAGTCGATGACGACAGCCGCGCCATCGACGACATCCGCCCCCGCGCTCGGTCGCGGGTGGATGATGAGCGTGCCGGCATTCAAGTTGAAAAGCGGCTTGTAGACCTGGCCGGCCTCGATCTTGACCTTCTGCTCGGTCTTGGCCTGGCCGTCACTGGCCACGACGATATAGTCGCCCGGTTCCAGATTGGCCTTGTAGGCGCCGTATTCGGTGCTGACGTAGTCGCCGCGCGTACCGTCGGGTTTGGCCTTGTAGATTTCCCAGGCGTTGCCGTCGGTGACGGGATCGCCGCCCTCGGCAAGCACTGCTATCGGCAGGAAATTGAATTCCGGTTTGGCCGGCGCGGGCGCTGGCGCAGGAGCCGGTTCAGGAGCAGGCGCCGGCGCCGCCACTGTCTCGGCAAGCGCCGCCTGCAACGCCTTCTCGTCGGAGGCCTGGATGTACTTGCCGCCGGTGTTGTCGGCGAGGCAGGCGATCTGCCGGCCCTCATCGGCGGTCAGGCCGAAACCGACGACATCGGCGGTGAAGTCGACGCCGGATGCCTCGAGCTCCTTGCCAAGCGCGCAAGGGTCGCCCCCGCATGTTTCGAGCCCGTCGGTGATGAGCACGACGGTCGCCTTGTCCTCGGTGTATTTCAACGCCTCGGCCGCCTGCTTGACGGCAGCGGTCAGCGGCGTCTTGCCGAGGAATTTCAGGCTGTCGGCAGCGGCCGAAATGGCGCTGCCCGAACCTGCCTGCGGCGGCACGATCAGCTGGATATCGTCGCAGCTGCCCTTCTCGCGATGGCCATAGGCCATGAAGCCGATCTCATCGTCGCCGGGGACCGATTGAAGCACGGTTCGAAGCGACTCTCGGGCGATTTCGAGCTTGGGCTTGCCGTCGATCTGCGCCCACATCGAGCCGGACGCATCGAGAATGATGATGACCTTGTTTGCGGCGAAGCCGAAGGTCGTCATCGACAAAAGGAGGATCGCCGCAGCGACGCCCCGTGCAAGTCCCGCCATCGAAATCTCCTAAATCCGCCCCTGATCCGGGCGGCAAGCTATTTGACGCGGCGCCGGGACACAAGTCCAGGCAGCCAGGTGCGTCGGGCCCAAACCCAGCTTAACAAAAGTCGTGACGACAGCCAGTTCGGGGTGTCGGCAGTGCCGATGGCTTTCCATGATAGGAATTTTTTCTTGACTGGATGCACTCAGCTATGGTACATTTTGCCTATGGTGCTGATTTGCGCCGGTGACCCGCCGCTCAGGCGGGTTTTTCGTTTGATGCACCCGTCAGCCAACGCGGCGGCGAAGGCTCCGAAAGAACCCGTTACCCGAATCGCTACCCTGGCCCGATGCGCCGGGCCGAATGCCGAACTTTTCAGCGGAAGCGGAATTCAGTAGGTCGTGCGGCGCTCTTCCGAGGGCGGCCTGCCGAATTGCAGCCGGTAGCTCTGGGCGAAGTAGGAATGCGAGGTGAAGCCGGTCGCTATCGCCACATCGAGGATCGGCATGTTGGTCTGGCGCAGCAGTTCGCGCGCCCGCTCCAGCCGCAACCGCATATAGTAACGGCCGGGGGTGACGCTGAGGTGGCGCAGGAACAGGCGCTCGACCTGGCGCACCGAAAGGCCGGCGGATTTGGCCAGCTGTACCGCCGACAGCGGCTCGTCGAGGTGGTCGGCCATCAGTTCGACGATGCGCCTGAGCTTCTCCGACTTGCCGGTCAGGTCGCGTTCCGGTCCGACGCGCTGGCGGTCGCCGGCCGAGCGGATGCGTTCGTGCTGGAACTGGTTGGCGACGCCATTGGCGAGGTTCGAGCCGAAATCGCCGCGCACGATCTCCAGCATCAGGTCGATCGAAGTGGTGCCGCCGGCGCAGGTGTAGCGCTTGCGGTCGATCTCGAAGACATTGCCGGTGCAGTTGATGTCGGGGAAGCGTTCGACGAAGCCGGCGCGATTTTCCCAATGGATGGTGCAGCGATAGCCTTCAAGCTGGCCGGCCTCGGCCAGCAGGTAGGAGCCGACCGACAGGGCACCCAGCGCATTGCCGCGCCGACCCCAGCTGCGCAGTGCCGCCAGCACCTTGCTCTTGCCGGGAAATTCCGTCGTCAGCCCGACCGAGACGAAAAGGATATCGACCGGCGGCAGGTCGGCAACGGCGTAGTCGATCTTGAGCGGCAGGCCATTGGAAGCCATCACCGGATCGCCATCGGCCGACACCGTCGTCCAACCGTAGAAGTCGCGGCCAAGCAACCGGTTCGCCGACCGGAACGTATCGATCGCGGCAGCCAGCGAGAACATGGAGAACTTGTCTACCAGCAGGAATGCGAACTGCCGCCCGCCTTGAACGGGGTCCGTGATGACCGGCCGTTCTGAGGGAACACTGGGGTTCGGCAAAGCTGCGGCTTTCTGGCGGGTCAGAAGGACGGCCGTTTCAATCCGGCCGCAAGGTAGGCCGAGGCTAACGTATTGGCCATCAGCATGGCAATGGTCATCGGCCCGACACCGCCGGGAACCGGCGTGATGGCGCCGGCGGCCTTAGCCGCTTCGGCATAGGCGACATCGCCGACGAGGCGGGACTTGCCCTCGCCCTTTTCCGGCGCCGGAATGCGGTTGATGCCGACATCGATGACGGTGGCGCCGGGCTTCACCCAATCACCCCTGATCATCTCCGGCCTGCCGACGGCCGCGACAAGGATATCGGCGGTGCGGGCCAAGGCGGGCAGATCCCTGGTGCGGCTGTGGGCGATGGTGACGGTGCAGTTGGCGGCAAGCAGCAGGTTGGCCATCGGCTTGCCGACGATGTTGGAGCGGCCGACGACGACGGCGTTGAGGCCGGACAGGTCCTTGCCGCGCACCCGCTCGATCAGAAGCATAGAGCCGGCCGGCGTGCAAGGCACGAAGGCTGTCTCGAGTTCACCGGTGCCGAGCTTGCCGACATTGATGAAATGGAAGCCGTCGACATCCTTTTCCGGCGCGATGGTCTGGATGATCTTGCCGGCGTCGATATGGGCCGGCAGCGGAAGCTGCACGAGGATGCCGTTGATGGCCGGATCGGCGTTGAGATCGCCGATGATTTTCAGCAACGCCGGTTCCGAGGTTTCGGCCGGCAGCGTGTGCTGGACGGAATGAAAGCCGCATTCCTTGGCGGTGCGCGACTTGGACGCGACATAGACCTGGCTGGCCGGATCCTCGCCGACGATAACCACGGCAAGACCCGGCTTGGCCTGGCCCTTGGCGACAAGCTCAGCCGTCAGGGTCTTGACCGACCCCACAACGTCGCCGGCAACGCTCTTGCCATCAATCACTTCGGCCATGGACTACCCTCAACACCAGAATGCCCAAGCGCGTCGCTTGCGGAAGCGACGCGCTTTTCGATCTTTCACAGCGTGGCATTTTCACGAAAATTCCAACATGCAATCCCGCCAAAGCGCCGTCCCATGCCGTTTACGCGAAACCGGCATGTTTTTGTACGGCACAGCGCAGATTTTTGTGGCTCAGAAGTAGCGACGCCGCACGCGGCTCTCGGTCAGTTCGCGAACCGCTTCGCGGAATTCGCGCAGGCTGGCGCGGATTTCCTCGATTGGCGCTTGCTGCTCGGCATCCTCCGCGGCCCGCGACGGCTCCGCCGGTCGCTGATGTGGCTGAGGCGCCTGCTGTTGCGGGAGGGGCGGCTGTGGATAGGACTCGGAAGCAGGCTGAGCCGGATCGGGCTGCTGCCCCGCATTGGCGGCCGGCATCGATTGCGGATAGGGATAGGCCGGCGGCTGTGCGTAGCCCAAAGGCTGCGCGTAGGGATAGAGCTGCGGCCCGGAATATGGCCGCTGCTGCACCATGGGAGGCGGCAGTGGCGGCTGCGCCGTCTGCTGCGGATGGCCGCCGGGCTGGAAAAGCGGCGCCGGGTATGCTGTCGCGGCCGCCTGCCGAGGCTCGAAGGCCGGTGCCGACTGGGGATAAGCGCGGTATTGCGGATCCTGCATTGACCCCCCGTTTTCGGCAGAAGCCCATTCAACGGTATCGAACGGCTCCTCCCTGGACGGCCTGCGGGAGACGGACTTGTGCAGCCTCGACAGCAAGGCGCCGATCCGGCCGGGACCTTCGGCCGGCGAGACCTCGGCTTGCTGGACAGGTGGTGGCGCGGCCGGCGGTGGTGATGCAGGCGGGGGTGTCGATGGCTGCGGCGCAGGTGGTTGTGGCGGCGCCGGCGGCGGCGCTGCCCGATATGCCTTGTCTTCGTAAGGCGTCCGGCGTTCGTCCGTGCCATGGTCGCGACGCGAGCGCGAATTGGCGGTGTCGCGCAGGCTCTCATAGGCGCCACGCATGGCTCCGAGGCCAATGCCGGAGGCGAAACCCAGCAACAGGCTGGCAAGCGCGACCACGACCCGCGACGGCCCGTTCGGCTCGAGCGGCGCGAAGGCCTTCGAGATCACATTGATGTTGGCTGTGTTGATGTCCTTCTGCTCGCCGGTCTCCTTGGCGCGCAGGAGATACTGTTCGTAGACGGAACGCTTGGCGGTGGCCTCGCGCTCCAGTTCGCGCATCGACACGCGGTCGCTGTTGACGTCGCCGCTGCGGACCTTCAGCTGCGCCAGGCGAGAGGCAAGATCCTGTTCGAGCTGGACCGCGCGCTTGAGGTCGACCTGCAGCGACGAGCCGATGC
The DNA here is from genome assembly GCF_055811675.1 of Mesorhizobium sp. WSM4808. Taxonomy (NCBI): domain Bacteria; kingdom Pseudomonadati; phylum Pseudomonadota; class Alphaproteobacteria; order Hyphomicrobiales; family Phyllobacteriaceae; genus Mesorhizobium; species Mesorhizobium sp. WSM4808. The sequence continues at coordinate 128,511 of NZ_JBVVQX010000010.1, read as the reverse complement.
GGCGCAGCTCCGAGGCGATGCGGTCGCGTGCGCCGGCAAGCTGGGCATTGAGCGCCTGGAGTTCGGGATGACGCGGGCCGAACCGAATGGCGGCGCGGTCAGCCTCCTGCTTGAGCGATGCATATTGCGAACGCAGATCGCTCATCGAGTTGGAGTTGATCTCCTCCGGCAAGGTGCCGGTGAGAACCGAATTGACGTCGACCGAACGCGCCGAGGCCGCCCGGGCATTCAGCTCCAGCGTGCGGGCGCGGGCAACCGACAGCTGCTCGTTGAGTTTCAGCATTTCGTCATCGCTGATGAGGTGGCCCTGCGCGTCGACAAGGTCGTGCGTGGCCCTGAAATCCTCGACCTTGCGCTCGGCCGCCTCGACCCCCTTGCGCAACTCGTCAAGCCTGGCCGTCAGTTCGTCGGTGGCGCGGCCTGCGGTGTCCGACTGTATCTGGCCGAAGGTCTGCAGGAAGACATCCGTCATCGTGTTGGCGATGAGGGCCGATTTCTCGCCATTCTGCGTGGTGGCGCTGACGGTGATGACGAAGGTCTTGCCGCCGCGCTCGACCGAAAGGCTCTCGGCCAGATTGCCGACAGCAAGCGCGCGGCGGCGGCTGTCGTCGACACCCCCCGGCCCGTCATTGCGCGACAGGACGGAGCGGATGAGCGACATGATGCTAAGGCCGCCGCCGCCTTGCCCATTGAATTCGGGGTCGTTGACCAGATTGAGCTTGTCGACGACCTTGTTGAGAACGGTGCCTGAGGTCAGCACCCGAACCTGGTTCTCGACGATGGCCAGCGTGGCATCGGAAGCGACGACCGACTGGGTGAGGTCGCGATCGGTTAGCTTCAGATCGCGCGGGTCGACGATCAGTTCGGTGGTGGCTTCATATTTCTTCGGCGTCGACAGCGCGATGGTGACGCCGAGCGCAGCGCCCAGTAGTGTCGTCGTCACGATCAGCAGCTTCGACTTGCCGACACCGCGCACAACCTGCATCGGGTCGATCAGCGGCTTCCACTGCTGGCTGTCCATGCCGTCGTTTCGGGATACCGACGCATCGCCTGCAGCGTAAGGCTCCGATGCATGATCGGCGCGCCGGGCGCCGGCGGTTTCGGCGGCACCAATTTGTGTCCGTGGCGTCGTTTGCGCGCGATATGATGACGAAGCTTGCTCATGATCCCCGTCGGTGGCGACCGGATCCGACAGTTTCGGGTTGCGCGCCTCGCGCTGCGAACGGGCGAGGCGATGACGGGTGGCGGCATCCTCGCGCCATGACGGGTCTGCCCGGTCGCCTATCGAGACCAGGGACGCGTCGGGTTCATCGCCGCGCACAGCCTGGCCAAGCGCCAGCAATGAGCGCTCGCGCTTCCAGTCCTCGCGGTTTTCCCTGTCGACCATCGTCTGGAACTTTACCTTTGGCGACCTGCAAACGGCGCTTGGCCATTCGTTAAGCCACGCTAAACAGGCATGGAAAACAAAAGGTTAATTTTCCCGCACCGAAGCGTCGGTTTCTCGCTTCGGTTGCATCTATTTTCGACACAGGCTCAGCCTCCAGAACGGCACGTTAAGTTTTCCCGCCTAGGCTCTCCTTGAGACATGACGCAGGCCAGTGACATACCGCAAAGGCGGCCCCTCGCCCGGATCGGCAGCTTTTTGGCCGAACGACGGGGGCTGCTTCGCGACTATTTCTCGGCGATCAGCGGCGCCGGCGGGCGACTGGTGTTTTCGCTGGCCTATTTCATCGCGCTGGCCAACACGCTGTCCATTTCCGAATTCGGCATGTTCGCCACCGCTTCGGCGGCCGGTGTCATGCTGTCGCGCATCCTCGCCTTCGGGTTCATCTCGGCGCTCTACCGCACCGCCACCATCCGCCCCAATCTGATCGGCACCTTCTCCGCCGGCTTCCTGCTGCTCGGCGTGCTGTCGCTGCCGCTGCTGGCCGCGGCCTCGTTCGGCGTCTATCTGCTTTTCTTCGCCGACACCGTGCCGCTGTCGGTGTTTGCGGCAATCGTCTTTGCCGAAGCGCTGCTGTGGCGGCCGGTCGAGGTGGCGCTGATCGTCAACAACGGGCTGGGCAAGTTCGGCCGCGCCGCGCTGCTAGCTATCCTGGCGACCGCGTTGCGGGCGCTCGGCGCGGTGCTGTTCATGTTCTCTGCGCATCACAGCGTCTGGATATGGTCGTGGTTCTATATCGGCGCCAATGCCGCCTCGCTGCTGATCGCCTTCGGCTTCTTCTACCCGCGCCAGCGGTTGCGGCTGCGCATCGAGCTCTATCTCAGGCGATTGGCCGATTCTGTCTACGTGGCCGGCGCCGAAGTGCTGTTCTACCTGCAGATGGAGTTCGACAAGCTGCTGGTGCTGGCGATCGGCGGCCCGCATCTGGCTGGCATCTACGCCATCATCATGCGGCTGGTAGACCTGACCGCCATTCCGATCCGCACCTTCTCGATGATGCTGGTGCAGCGCATGATGCGCGCGCCCGAACTTTTGTCGCGGCTGGCGGTCAAGAGCGGCATCGAAGGCGGTGTGTTCGCGGTCTCCACGGCAGCGCTGCTGACGCTTGGCATCGTGCTGCATTTCTTCCCCAATGCGCTCGGCAAGAATGTCGCCGAGGCCGCGCCGCTGGTCGTGCTGGCGATCTGCGTGCCTGGCTTGCGCAATCTGGTCGAATATCAGGCCGAGCTTTTGTTCGCGCGCGGCCAGACGCTGGTGCGGGCGCTCAATCTCGGTCTGCTCGCCGCACTGAAGGCGCTGCTTTTGACTTATGTGCTGACGACCATCCTCGACACGCCGAACCTGGTGCTGTCGCTCAATGTCGTCTTCCTGCTTTTGTATCTCGCCTCGACGCTGCTCACCTATTCGGCGATGCGTAAACCGGCAAAGCCCATCTAATCCAGCCCGATCAAACGGCGGATGCGGCCGATATCGGTGCCGATGAAGGATTGCATGCCGATCGCCACCTGCTCCGGCGCCATGGCGGCAACGAAGCGGCGGAACTCGTTGTCCGACAGCGCCTCGCCGGTCCAGTGGACACGGCAGAACTCTTCCGAACCGTGGAAGTGGCCGGCTCCGTGAAGCAGATCGTCGACATAGCGGCCGTAGATCATGCATTCGGAGAATTTGCGCGCCGAACCGACGACCTCGACCCAGTTGCGACCATGGACCTTCTCGATCTCGCCGCACATGGCCAGCACGGTGTCGCGCCGCCAGGCGATCAGCGTCGAGATGTAGTCGTGGACCGATGTCCGGGACGGATCGATGCCGAGTGCCGACCCCGCGTTGCGCGACCAGATGCGATGCTCCTCATGACCTTCGTCCGCCAGCACGCCGTCGCGGCGGAACAGCCGCGCCTTGCCGTCGCGCCAGAAGGCGGCGCAGTCGAAAGGTTTGAGGAAGGCAACATCGGAATCGCAGAAGATCAGCACATCTTGAGATGCATGCGCCGAGATGGCGATGCGGCGCAATTGCTGCACGTGCCAGCCACGCAGCGGCTGGGTCTTCAGGCTGAGCCAGACGCGCCGGCGAAACAGGCTGAGCGGATCGTCAAATGCGTGCAGCCAGCGCGGCAGCAATTCACGCTCGTCGACGACCGTGCGGCGGCCGGTTTCCAATTGGCGAAACAGCCTGACGTCGCGATGTTCGACCAAGATGTAATGGTGCGCCGCGCCCGAAACGTGGCGATCAAGTGTCTCGCACAGCAGGCGGCAGCGCTCGAAGTCGGGCGCGTAGCTTGCCGTCACGATGGCCGCCGTCGGTGTCTGCCGCAGCGGGCCTGGCTCGACAGCGGCGCCTGGCACGAACCTGCTGTTCACTTGACATCCTCCGCGGCTTCGGGCGCAAGCGAGAATTTCTGCCTGACGACGCGCAGCAGGAACAGTGGGTTGCCGACCACATAGCGGCGCCACAGGCGGCTCGGTTCGACAGCCAACCGGAACAGCCATTCGAGCCGCAGCCGGCGCATCCACAAGGGCGCGCGGGGCACCGCGCCGCTCAGGAAATCAAGCAACGCGCCGACGGCGATCGGCAGCGTGCAGTGGCGCGCGTCGATGTGGCGTTCGATCCACAATTCCTGGCGCGGCACGCCCATGGCGACGAGCAGCACGTCGGGCCGAAGCGCGGCGATCCGGTCGACGATTTCCTGCTCCTGCGAAGCAGGGAAATAGCCGTCATGGATCACCACGAATTTGTGCTGCACCGCCAAGGCGGCCAGCTTGACCGAAGCCGCTTCGGCATTGACACGCGTCGCGCCGAGCAGCCCAACGGTCAGCGGCGTCGTCGAGGCCTGCAGGAAGGCCGGGACGAAATCGGTGCCGTTGAGATTGTCGGGAAACGGCGCCCCGTAGAGGAGTCTCGCCGCCAGATCGATACCGATGCCGTCGGGCAGGATGAGGAAATCATCGAGTGCCCCGGCGAACACCGGGTCGGTATAGGCGATGTTGGCGTTGTGGGCGTTGAGGAAACTGACCTTGGTGAAGCGCCGCTCGGCAATCAACCGGTTCAGCAGGGCGATGGCATCGTTCCAGCGGACCGCAACCACCGGGATGCCAAGGATCGTCTTCAGCTTGTCGAGCCCGAACGCGGCGCGGGCGGAATGCATGTTCATGCAAACGCCTCCTGCCTGACAGGCTCAAGCTTTTCGAGGCCGAGCCGGATGGCAGCGTCGAGCGCCTTGACCTGCGAGCCCCGGAACGCGCTGCCGTCGACGTCGCGGATGTCGGCCGCCGCAGCCTCGAGAGCCTTGGCGAAGGCGACGGGATCGTCGGTGACGACGCAGTTGGCCGGACGGTGGTCGATGCCGCGCAGCGAACGGCTGGTGGCGACCGAAGGCAGGCCGAGTTCGAACGTTTCGATGGTCTTCAACTGGACGCCGCTGCCCGCGGTGCTGATCAGCGGAATGACGGCAGCACCGCGCACGAAAGCCTGCGCGTCGGGCACGCGGCCGACAAGTTCGACACCCGGATGCTTCGAGGCGACGCCCGAAGGCATGTGGCCTGCGATGCGGATGCGGAAATCGGGCCGCAGATGCGGCACGACGTTGCTCAGGAACCAGTCGAGGCCGATGCGGTTCGGCTGCCAGGTCCAGGTGCCGATCAGGGCGGCGTCGCAGTCGATGCGGCGAGGGCCTTTCAGGGTTGGCGCCTGGGCACCGGTCACCAGCGGCAGCACCGCCGAGCGGTTGTCGGAGGCGACACCTAGTGCGGCGCGGTCTTCCTCGGCCAGGGTGAAGACGAAGCGCGCCCGGCGGCAGAGACGCTCTTCGACGGCCTTGAGCAGCCTTGCCTCGCGGCGAAACAGCAGGCGCTGGAAGAGGCTGCCGGCGGCAGCGGCGTTCTCCCGCGCCGAAAGATACTCGACATTGTGGGCAACGAAGATCGAAGGCCGCTCGGTGAACAGCTTTTCGAAGGCGCCGGCGAACTGCACGGAATTCAGCACGTAGCCGTCAACCGGTCCAGCTTGCTCGATGGCAGCGAGAACATCGCTGTCGGACACGGCGCGCAGCTTGACCGAGGCGAAGGTGAGGCCCGAAAGCAGCGCCTTGCCGACCCAGGCCAGCTTCTGCCGCGCGGAGGCATTGTCCGTGCGCACGTCGATGGCACCCAGCACCACGGTGTTTTCGGGGTCGGCCGCGGGTTTCCCCGGCCAGGTGAAACCAATGACGGTTACGCGCACGCCAGCGCGCCGCAGGGCGGCGATGATCGCAGCGTTTGCGATCTCGTAGCCCGAGGCGAGAGCACCGTCGGGCACGATCGATGTGGCGAACAGCAGATGCATCTCACCTATCCAGTGGTGTAGCCGGTAGCAAAGCGCGGTGAACCCTTGATTAAGCGAGCACATTCGACGGCCGAAAGCCTCTGCTTGCAGGCGTTCTCCGTGCAAGGTGATTAACGAAACCTTATCAACCGTGGTGCTACCAGAGCCCAACTCACCATGTGGCTGGACACGGATGATCCCTTTGCCATCGGACGGTTCGGTATCGGTCGCGGGACGCACGCCGCGGCTTGACGTCGAGGCCGTCGAAGCCGTCGTCACCTTGCCGACCTTCAAGCGTCCCGAGCAGGTACTGGAAACGCTGGCGTCGCTGTGCGCGCAGCAAACCGGCAGGCGCTTTGCCGTGATCGTCATGGAGAACGAAGCCGAGGCGCGGGCCGGCGCCAAGGCGGCGCTGCCGCTGTTCGAGCGCGGCGAGATGCCAGGCCTTGTCATCATCGCGCATGAGCGCGGCAATTGCAGCGCCTACAATGCCGGCTGGCAGACGGCGATCCTGCAATTCCCGAACTTCAGGCATCTGCTGGTCATCGACGATGACGAGATCGCCGATCCGCAGTGGCTGGAACGGATGTGCCGGGCTGCCGAAACGCTCGGCGCCGATATTGTCGGCGGCCCGCAGGTGCCCGTATTTGCCGACCCCGCCCATGCGCGATGGGCCGAGCATCCGGTGTTCGCGCCGCCCTACCGGGAGACAGGGCGGGTGCCGGCGCTCTATTCGTCCGGCAATCTTCTGGTCGGGCGCAACGTGCTGATCGCCATGGGTCCACCCTTTCTCGATCTCAGATTCAACTTCATGGGCGGCGGCGATTCCGACTTTCTCAGCCGGTCGGCGCAAAAGGGCTTTGTGCTGGGCTGGTGCGCCGAGGCCAAGGTGCATGAAACCGTCCCGGCCCGGCGTATCGAAGCCGACTGGATCCGGGCCCGCAGCCTGCGCAACGGTGTCATCTCGACACTGGTCGAAAAGAAGAAGCGCGCCGGCACACCGCTGGCCGGCGCCAAGGTGTTGCTGAAGAGCCTGGCACTGCTTGCCGCCTCGCCGTTTCGCGGCCTGATCCGGCTGGCGCGGACCGGATCGCCTGATATCGCCATCTACCCTGTCCATGTGGCGCTGGGCCGCGTGCTGGCCGAATTCGGATATGCCAATGAGCAATACCGCCAGCCTGAGAAAAACTGAGCGCGCGCCGCTCAGCGCCGCGTTCACGCGCGAAGGCGTGGCGACCGCCATTGCCGCGCTGCTGTTCACCGTCATCATGGTGTCCTTCCGGCCGTTCCAGCCGGGCGGCGCAGAACTCACCGGTCAAGGCGGCGACATCGTCAACCAGCTTGGCTTCGGTTCGCTCGGCGCCATGTCGATCTTCTCGCTGATGGCCTTTGCCGATCCGCGTGTGGTGCGCTCGCTGCTCAGCCCGTCCTGGATGCTGATGCTGGGCTTCTTTTTCCTCTCGGTGATCCTGTCGACCGATCCGCCTTCGGCCATGCGCGCCGCCTCCTTCACCCTGATCGGCATCCTGACAATGGCGACGATCCTGGTTCTGCCGCGCGACGCCGAAGCCTTCTCGAAAGTGATCATCTTCACCGCCGTCGTGGTCATGGGCCTTTCCTATCTCGGCCTCATCGTTTTTCCGCACGAGGCGATGCACACCGCCGACTCGCAGGAGCCTGAGCATGCCGGCCTGTGGCGCGGCGTGTTCACCCACAAGAACATCGCCGGGCCGATCATGGCCTGCCTCAGCTTCGCAGGCCTCTATCTCTACCGGCGCGGACAGCGCTATTGGGGCGCCGGGATCTTCTTGGCAGCGATGATCTTCATGCTGCACACCGGCTCCAAGACGACAGCCGGCCTGGTGCCGTTCTCGATCCTGATCGTCATGTTCCCGAGCCTGATCGGCATGCGGCTCGGCACGCCGATCCTGTTTGCGCTGGCGATCGTCGCGACAGCGGTCGGCACGCTGGGCATCGTATTCCTGCCGCCGATAAAACATCTCGCGGCGATCTATTTCCCGGACATGACCTATACGGGCCGCACGACGCTGTGGGAGTTCGCCGGCAGCATGCTCGCGAAGAAGCCATGGACCGGTTACGGCTATGAGAGCTTCTGGGGCACGCCCTTGCTGCTCAACCAGGACCAGCCCTTCGACCGGCCGTGGGACATCCGGACCATCGTGCACGGCCATGACGGCTACCTCGACATCGCCGTGCTGATGGGCATTCCGGCACTCTGCGTGGCGGTCTACACTTTCCTCATCGCGCCGCTGCGCGACTACATGCGCATTCCGTTGCGCAGGGAAAACATTTTTCTCGGTGACTTCTTCATGATGGTGGTGCTGTTCACGGCGCTGAACGCTTTTCTCGAAAGCTTCTTCTTCCATCGCGGCGACCCGGTCTGGCTGTTCTTCGTGCTCGGCGTGCTTGGCCTCCGGCAAGTCTCGCTGCGGCCGATGGCAGTGCGCGATCCCGATCGCGGCTCGCGATCCTGACAGGGCTTCCCCAGGGAAGCGCCAGCGTCTATGTGAAGGCCTTCCTTCGGAGGGCTTTTGATGACGATCAGGCTTGTTCTCGCCGGCTGCGGCAATATGGGTTACGCCATGCTCTCAGGCTGGCTGAAATCCGGTAAGCTTGCGCCATCGGCGGTTTTCGTGGTCGAGCCCAATGCCGATCTGCGCAATCGCGCGACCACGCTGGGCTGCGCGACATCAGCCGATGCCGGCAGCATCCCGGCCGATGCCGTGCCCGATCTCGTCGTCATCGCGGTGAAGCCGCAGGTGATCCGCGATGTCACCTCCGCCTACAAGCGTTTCGGCGATGGCCGCACCACCTTCGTCAGCATCGCCGCCGGCACGCCGGCCAGCACCTTCGAGGAAATCCTCGGCAACCGCGCGCCGATCGTGCGCTGCATGCCCAACACACCCGCGGCAATCGGCAAGGGCATGATGGTGGTGTTCTCCAACAAGCTCGTGTCGGATGACACCAAGCGTTTCGTCGCCGATCTTTTGTCGGCGAGCGGCGAAGTGGCCACCATCGACGATGAGGGCCTGATGGATGCGGTGACCGCCGTCTCCGGATCTGGGCCGGCCTACATCTTCCATTTCATCGAAGCGCTGACCGTGGCCGCCGAGAAGGCCGGGCTGCCAACGGCGACCGCCAAGCTGCTCGCCATGCAGACCGTCTATGGCGCCGCCTCGCTCGCCGCCGAAAGCGGCGAGGAACCGGGCGTGCTGCGCCAGCAGGTCACCAGCCCCAACGGCACGACGGCCGCGGCGCTGGCCGTGCTGATGGGCGAGCACCGGCTGACCAATCTGCTGACGCAGGCGGTGGAGGCAGCGCGGCTCAGGTCTGTCGAACTGGGGAAGTAATCGTCAACTCCTCCGCTGCCGAAGTTTTGATGGGTCGGACGTGCTTGCGTTGATGGCTTGGCGGAAATGCACATCGCTTCGTCATCCTGGGGCGAAGCAAGGAGCGCAGCGACGCGGCGCAGACCCCAGGATCCATGCCGCGACTTCAAAGCGCTGCTGCGGTGCAGAATTCTGCTCCGCTGCATTCCTCGACCAAGATCACGGCATGGATCCTCGGGTCTCCGCGACGTCGCTTCGCTCCTGCTCCGCCCGTGGATGACGAAGTTGGGAAGGCTCCGGTCAATCCCGAATGTCTACGATCATCCATCGAAACGAACGACGAAATCCGAGCTGCCAGCAGGCCTTCCAACGTGACAACCCCTGTGCACCTGTCAGGCGTCATTCTGGCCGCCACCCCACATGGCATCGATCTCATTCTTGCTCACGACCCGGCCAGCCTTGCCCGCTTTGGACCTCAAATCATCGGCGATTGCAGCCAGCCGTTCCGCCAGAGGCATACGGGCGTTTTCCCGCTTCAGTTCACTTTCAAGCGCTTCGATAACCGCTCTGGTCATGGAAACCTTGCGCTTGGCGGCAAGCTGGCGAGCCAGTTCGCGGGCAAGCGGATTCCTGATTCGAAGGTTCATGTGGACCGACCTTGGCGACATTTGCCCCACAATCTATCATTTGTCGTAGCAGCGCCAGCGTGGTCCTTTCAGGCCCCGTACAGCATCTCATCCTGCAGCCGGCGCAAGGCGAACAGCCTTGTCGTCTGGTCGGGTGCCGCATTGTCTGACGTCAGCAACTCGCCTTTCCTGACCGGCTTCAGCACCTTGCCGCCCTCGAGCAGGCCGACCGGCACGGCGCGCTGGGCGCGGGCTTCGCCGACGGTCATCGTCCAGGAGCGGTAACAGGTCTCGCCGATCGCATCGAAGGTCTCGCCGGCGGCGAGATCCCGCTTGGCGACCGCACAGACTTCGGCAACAGGTCGCGGCAGCGGCACCATGTCGGGCTTGCCGAAAAGCATGATGCGGGCGGCGGTCAGCGGCACTTCCAGCGAGGTCAGATGGTAGGGTCGGAACAGGCTGTAGTAAGGGCCGTGGCCGATATGCAGATCGTCCATGCGCTCGATGATGCGCGGATGCGTCGCCTCGACGATGACGAAGACGCCGGGCGCGACGCCTTTGCCAATCGTGTAGTCGACGACGCCTTTCTTCAACAGCAGACCGCCGTCCTCGCGCGGGATCAGCACCTTGGCGAGGTCGTCGCGATCGGCCTTGGGGCCGTGCATGCCGGGCACATCGGGCACCAGCCCGGTGGCGTTGGCGATGGCGCACATCTCGACCATGGTCTTGGAACCGTCGACGAACTCGACGAGCATGCGCGGGTTCATGTTGCGGCGGATGGCTTCGGCGCGATAATCGTCCGGGACGGCATTGTGGTTGAGCGGGTTGTTCTTGCCCTTACCGGCCGAGACGATGGTCAGCCCGAGCGCCGACGCGAATTCGATCAGTTCCATGCAGCTCGACGGTTCGTCGCCCGCACCGACCGAATAGACGACGCCAAGCCGGTCGGCCTGCTGTTTCAGATAGCAGCCGATGGTGACGTCGGCCTCGACGTTCATCATCACCAGATGCTTGCCGTGCTCCATCGCCATGAGGTCGAAATCGGCGGCGACACCCGGCTTGCCGGTGGCGTCGATGACGACGTCGATCAACGGATTGGTGACCAGCATCTCGTTCGAAGTGATGGCGATCTTGCCGCTCTCGATGGCTCCGGTGACTTTCGACGCGGTGTCGGCTTCGACGGCCATGGCTTCGTCGCCATAGGCGATACGGATGGCATCGCGCGCGGTGTGCGGGCGGCGCGTCGAGACGGCGCAGATCGAAATGCCTGGCATCAGCATGCCTTGGGTGACCAGATCGGTGCCCATTTCGCCCGAGCCGATGACACCGATGCGCACCTGGCGGCCTTCGGCGGCACGCCTGGCGAGATCGCGGGCAAGGCCGGTCAGGGCGACGTTGGTCATGCAAGAATGTCCACAGCTTCGTGATTTGGGACCGGATAGCAGGGAACGGGTTCTATTTGCCAACGAAACCCGGTCGCGACCGGCAATTTCCCACGAAATCGTCTCGGAAGGGACGTCCTTCGGGGCTCGATTGGCCGAAGCGCAACCAATTGACAATGCAGCGGACAACCCCAATAAAACATTCGTTTGTCAACAAAGGCAAATGTTCACCGACGCGACAGTCGGAAAGCATTCGCCTCTGGGCAAATTGGGGAGTGTCTTTGCGCCAGAGCGTCAAAGGCTGGATGGAGCATCATTGCGAGGCGTCGAGCGAAGGCTCGCGGCTCCAGGGGAGGAAAAATGGATACTGTTCTCGCGGGCCTAAAAGGGGCCATCGATACGCTTGGCCCGACGATCCTGCTGCCAATTGTCATTTTCATCATCGCCGTGGTTCTGGGAGCCAAGGTCAGCAAGGCTTTTCGCGCCGCCGTCACCATCGGCGTCGCCTTCATCGGCATCAATCTGGTGCTTGGCCTCATGTTCACGTCGATTGGCGACGTTGCCAAGGCCATCGTCACCAACACCGGCATTCATCGCGACATCATCGATGTCGGCTGGCCCTCCGCGGCCGCGATCGCCTTCGGCTCGTCGGTCGGCCTTTGGGTCATTCCGGTCGGCATCCTGGTCAACATCGTGCTGTTGCTGACACGCATGACGCGCACGCTCAATGTCGACGTCTGGAATTTCTGGCACTTCGCCTTTGTCGGCTCGCTGGTGGTCGCCGCAACCGACAATCTGGCCTATGGCATCGCGGTCGCAGCACTTGTCGCAGCACTCTCGCTGCTGTTCGCCGACTGGTCGGCGCGCGCGGTACAGCAGTTCTACGGCGTGCCCGGCATTTCGGTGCCGCATCTCGCCTCGGCACAGATCCTGCCGATCGCCATTGTGCTCAACTGGATCATGGACCGCATTCCCGGGATCAACCGCATCAACATCAACACGGACACCATCGAGCGCAGGTTCGGCGTGTTCGGCGAACCTGTCGTGATGGGCCTCATCATCGGCCTCGTGCTTGGTGCGATCGCCTTCTACAATGCGGGTGATCTCAGCGTGGTGCTGGCAAAGGTTCTGGGCACCGGCATGACGCTGGCCGCGGTGATGCTGCTGCTGCCGCGCATGGTCAAGATCCTGATGGAGGGGCTGATCCCCGTCTCCGACGCCGCACAGGCGTTCGTACGCAAGCGCACCGGTGACCGAGAGCTTCTCGTTGGTCTCGATTCGGCGATCCTGATCGGCCATCCGGCCGCGATCTCGTCGTCGCTGATCCTGGTGCCGATCGCGATCATTCTGTCCATCATCCTGCCGGGCAACCGCGTCATCCTGTTCGCCGACCTCGCGGTCATCCCCTTCATCGTCGCCATGACCGCGCCGCTGGTCAAAGGCAACGTGTTCCGCATGGTGGTGATCGGCACGGTGACGCTGGCCATCGGCTTCTACGTCGCCAACGCGCTGGCGCCGCTGTTCACCAGCGCAGCAGTCTCGTCGGGCTTCAAGCTGCCGGCGGACGCACTGCAGATCACCTCGGTGGTCGACGGCTTCCTGTGGGTGCCTTACGTGGTCATCGAGGCTATCCAGGGGATGGGGCTTGTCGGCATCATCGTGATCGCGGTGGTTATCGCGGCATTGTTTGTCCTCTACCGCCGCAATCCGCTCGGCTGGGAGCGGGCCGCGGGCGCCGAGGACGAGCCGGCCGAAGAGACGGCCTGAACCTGACAGCGTCTACTCTTTAACGGATCGTGCGCCCTTCTCGGGCGCACGATTTCATCGACGGAGCAAAGAATGTCCGACGGACTCATGCAGCTTCTGGACCCCGACGCGATCGTGCTCGGATCCGATGCCTCGACCAATGAGGAGATCATCCGCATCCTGGCGGGCCGGCTGGAGAGACTTGGCTATGTCAAAAGCAGCTATGCCGACGCGGTCGTGCGCCGCGAATTGGCCATCCCGACCGGACTGCCGCTGGAACGCTCCGACAATGTCGCGGTGCCGCACACCGATCCGGAGCATGTGCTGAAGCCTGGCATCGCGATGGGCACATTGAAGCAACCAGTGACCTTCGCCAACATGGAGGATCCCGACGAGATGCTGCCGGTCGGCTTCGTCTTCCTGCTTGCCATCAACGACAAGGACAAGCAGATTGAGGCGCTGCAGGCCGTCATGGCCACCATCCAGAACCCGCAAGCCTTGGATGATTTGAGGTCGGCCAGAACCCTCGAAGACGTGCGAGCCGTACTCGGCTGAAACAAGGAGAAGCAGAGATGTCCAGACAGAAAACCATTCTCTTTGCCTGCGGCACGGGCATCGCCACCTCGACCGCGGTCAATGTCGCCGTCACCGAGGAAATGAAGAAACGCGGCCTCACCTTCAACGCCCAGCAGGCGAAGGCCACCGAAGTGCCCGGACTGGCCGACAATATCGACTTCATCGTCTCAACCACCCCGATCTCCGCTTCGGTCACCAAGCCGGTGATCAAGGGCCTCGCCTTCCTCACCGGCATCGGCAAGGACAAGGTGCTCGACGAGATCGAGGCGCAGTTGCGCAAATGACGGCACAGACGCTACGCGCAGGCTGACGCGGCTTCACACCACCCTGACGTAGCTCGTCATTCCCGATTTCTGGTGCTCGATGATGTGGCAGTGCAGCAGCCAATCGCCGGGATTGTCGGCGACGAAGCCGAGCTGAACCTTCTCGTTGGGCTGAATGAGATAGGTGTCGGAAATCACAGGCTGAACCTGGCGCGTCGAGGATGACAGCACTTTGAAGCTCATACCGTGCAGATGCATCGGATGGGATTGCGGCGTCAGGTTCTCCATGTCGATGACGTAGCTTTGGCCAAGCTTCAATTCGGCCAGCGGCGCGGTCGGATCCTTGGTGTCACCAGGCCACGGCACTTTGTTGAGAGCCCAGAAACTATAGCCAAGCGAACCGCAGATGCCATCGCTCGGGACGTTTTCCGCCGTGGCGCTCAGTGCCAGGGAAATATGCCTGGCACTGGCGAGATCCACTTCCGCCACCGGATTGAGCTCCAGCGGAGCAACATCGCGAATGTCCCGTTTGAGGGATTTTCCTGTCGCGCGCAGGGTTGCCAGGATTTTTGGCTTGGTGCCCCTGACGTCCCTCAAGCTGACGATCGCGCCTTCCTCGTCGGGCATGCGTATCGCCAGCTCCATGCGCTGGCCGGGTCCAAGCAGCAAGGCATCGGGCGAAAAACGCTCAGGCACCGGATTGCCGTCGAGCGCCATGACACTCGCCTGCGCACCGTCGACGCGAAAAGCGTAGATACGCGTCACGTCGGTGATGGCGACGCGCAGCCGCGCCAGTCCGCCGGCCGGCGCATCATATTGCGGCTGGTCGAGCCAATTGGCGGTGCGCACCGTGCCGTAAGTGCCGGTTCTCGCGGCATCGCGCGGCCGGAACTGGTCGATGAACTGGCCGTCGTCACCGAGGCGCCAGTCGCGCAAATTGAGGACGATTTCGGCATCGAATTTCGGATCGTTGGGATTCTCGACCACGATCACGCCGGTCAGGCCATGGCCCATCTGCTCCAGCGTGTTGCAATGCGGGTGGTACCAGAAGGTGCCGGCGTCGGGCGGCGTGAAGGCGTAGTCGAAATGATCGCCGGTGTAGACGTAGGGCTGGACCAGAAACGGCACGCCGTCCATCTTGTTGGGAACGCGAATACCGTGCCAGTGGATCGTCGTCGGATCGTCGATCGCGTTGACAAGGCGTGCAGCGAAGGGCTCGCCCTTTTTTATTCTGAGCACGGGCGGAATCCCGGCGTTGCCATAGGTCAGCACATCCCTGGTCTGGCTGACATCCATCAGCTTCGCCCGGATCTTTGCCGTCTGCAAAACCACCGGCTCAGGCGTCGCGGCGGCCCAGCCACCAAGCCGGCCCATCGCCGAAAGCCCGATCCCGCCCGCGCCGGCAACCGCAGCCGTTTTCAAAAGTCCGCGGCGTGTGAGTAAGGTCATTCGGCGCTCCAACTGCAAAGGCGACTGCCCTGGGTTTATCGATGTGTTGGATTATCGGCCAGCCACCAGCGCAGATGCCGGTATTGGCACATCGTGTCCCGACGATGTCATGGCGACAAGATGACGTTCGCTTGCGCTGTTTTCGACAGGCTGGTGAGAACTCATCGAGATCAGACAGCCGAAGATGAGATTTGCCAGACGGCTATGCAAGCGAGCGCAAAGCCAGCCACCCCTTCAATCGTACGTGAGATGACATCGAACAGGCGCGGACGGCTGTCGAAAAAGTGCACCAGTCGCTCTTTGAACAGGATTGAAGCGATCGCCACACAAGACAAGGTCAGTGCCACACCAAGCATCATGGTGATCGCGAACAGAATACCGGCGCCCGGTACGCCTCTGGAAATCGCGAACGTCATGACAAAGAGGGTCAGCGGGCAGGGTATCAAACCGGCCATGACACCAACAGCCTCGCCCTCATGCTTGTGATGCCGGCCATGGTTCAATGCGCGCCATATCATCCAGACGCCGATCAGCCCGAGCAGGCCGCGACTGATGTTCTCGAGGAGTGGCGCGCGCCCAACACTACCCAACGCGATCGAGACAAGCGGCAGCGAAAGCACGGCGATCAGAACCGCGATTGCCACGTGAGTGAAGGACAGAGTAACCGACACCAAGAGGCCGCGCGAAACCTTCGCATCGGAGCCGGCAAGGTAGGTCGCCAAAATAGCTTTGCTGTGACCGGGCGTCAAAGCATGTGCGGCTCCAAACAAGACCCCCATTGGCAGGAAGGCCAGGAACGCCAGCCAATCGCCTCCAACCGAGAGCAGTTTTATCTGGTCGGCGAACGCCAGATATATGGTGCGTTGAAACTCAACAAGCGTTTGGAACATCAGTCGAGGTTAGCCGACGCCGGTGGTTTTTTCGCGACCCTCAATGGTGGTGGCCGTGGTGTTCACCGTGATCATGCCCGTGAGGATGCGGATCGTCGTGTTGTTCATTTGCGGTGGCCAACCGAATGTTGGCAGCTGCAAGAGCCGGCATGTGCTCGAACAGTTCATCTTCCAAAGCGGCCGTTATCTTCCTGGCCTCGGAAACAGGCAAAGCTTCGTCGACCGAGATGGCAATGTCTGCGTGCAGCTTGTGGCCAATCCAACGAGCTTTCGCCTCGACAATCTGCGCGCCCGGCACATGCTCGGCGGCATGCCGGATTTCGCCCATGATGCCGGGTTCGACACCGTCAAGCATGCGAGTAAGCACCGAGCGTGCCGATTGCCAAACGATGCCGAAGATCGCAGCGGTGATGAGCAGGCCAATAATCGGGTCGGCCAAGGGAAAGCCGAGCCAAACGCCCAGCGCACCGATGACAACGGCAAGGCTAGTGAGACCGTCGGTGCGGGCGTGGTAGCCGTCTGCGACGAGCGCCGCGCTGTTGATCTCCCGACCGACCCGGATCCGGAACACGGCAACCACTTCATTGCCAAGAAACCCGACAATGCCGGCCGCCGTCAGCCAACCCAAATGGGTAACCAACTGGGGGTTTATCAGACGGTCGATGGCCTGATAGCCAGCGACGATGGCGCTAAACAAAATGATCAGGACAATGATGATCCCTGCCAGATCTTCGACGCGGCCCAAACCATAGGTAAAGGTCTGCGACGGCTTGCGGCGCGCCAGCATGAATGCGACCCACAATGGAATGGCGGTCGTGGCGTCTCCGATGTTGTGGATCGTGTCGGCCAGCAGCGCCACGCTGCCAGACAGCATCACAACAACAACCTGCAGCGCCGCTGTAACCGCCAGTATGACGAATGACCATTTGATGGCCCAGATGCCACGGTCAGTTGTGGCGATGGTCGCATCGATGACGCCGTGGGTATGACCATGCGGCCCTGTGCCATGACCGTGATCAGCGTGCGCGGCATGGCCGCTTGGTCCGAACCCAAACCAGTCAAGGATGCGTGCCCCCGTATGGTTCATAGATATTTCGCCAACTGCTTGAGTTCCGCCAGAGAGCTGCCGCTCGGTTCAGCGCTGTCGGTCAGGCAATGCTCGATGTGATCGTGGATCAGCTCGCGTTTCGCGCTGCTGATGGCGCTTTCGACCGCGTATAGTTGCTGCGCAAGATCAACGCAGGGGCGTTCCGCTTCGAACATGGCAATGACGGAAGCCAGGTGCCCTTGCGCGCGTTTCAGCCGCTTTAAAATGGCAGGGTGGGATGTGTGAATACCTTCGGACATACCGCCCGACTATCCCCCCTGGGAGGATAGAGTCAAGAGATCAACGACGACCGTCAGAGCGAAATGATGATAGCGTTCGCGCCGCTATTCAGCCGCCTCGGCATAATGTGCCGGCACGTAGTTGAGGATGGGGCCAAGCCAGCGCTCTACCTCGGCCAATGGCATCGCCTTGCGGCGTGCGTAATCCTCGACCTGGTCGCGTTCGACCTTGGCGACGCCGAAATAATAGCTTTCGGGATGCGCCAGATAGATGCCTGATACCGAGGAACCCGGCCACATTGCATAGCTTTCGGTCAGGCTCACGCCTGCATTGCGCTCACCGTCGAGCAGCCGGAACAAAGTCGCCTTCTCGGTGTGATCGGGCTGCGCCGGATAGCCGGGCGCAGGGCGAATGCCGCGATAGGGTTCGCCGATCAGTTCGTCCGGCGCCAGCGCTTCATCTGAAGCATAGCCCCAGAATTCCTTGCGCACCTTCTCATGCATCCGCTCGGCAAAGGCTTCGGCGAAGCGGTCTGCCAGCGCCTTGACCATGATCGACGAATAATCATCATTCGCTCGCTCGAACCGTTCGGCGATAGCCACCTCCTCGATGCCGGCGGTGACGATAAAGCCGCCGATGTAATCCGGCTTGCCGCACTCCGCTGGCGCGACGAAGTCCGCCAGTGCGACATTGGCCTTGCCGTCGCGCTTGGTCAGCTGCTGGCGCAAGGTAAAGAAGGTCGCCAGTTCCTGCGACCGCTTTTCGTCCGTGAACAGCCTGATGTCGTCGCCGACGGCATTGGCCGGCCAGAAGCCGACGACGCCGCGCGGCGCGAACCATTTCTCGGCGATGATCCTCTTCAGCATCGCCTGCGCATCCTCGAACAGCTGGCGCGCGGCGGCGCCTTGCGCCTCGTCTTCGAGAATTTTGGGATAACGGCCCTTCAGTTCCCAGGTCTGGAAGAACGGCGTCCAATCGATGTAGCGCGCGAGTTCGGTGAGATCCCAGTTCTCGAATACCTTGACGCCGGTAAAGGACGGCTTCGGCGGCTCGTAGGCAGACCAGTCGATCCGGTGCGCATTAGCCCTCGCCTTGGCCAGCGGCAGCCGCTGCTTGTCGGATTCGGAGCGGGCATGCGCATCGGCGACCTTCTTGTATTCGGTGCGCACCGTGTCGACATAGCCGCCCTTGGTCTCGTTCGACAGCAAGGACGACACGACACCGACCGCCCGGCTGGCGTCGGTGACGTAGACCGTCTGGCCCTTGGTGTAGCGCGGGTGGATCTTCACCGCCGTGTGCACGCGGCTGGTCGTTGCGCCGCCGATCAGCAGCGGAATGTCGAAGCCTTCGCGCTCCATCTCGGCGGCCATGTGCACCATTTCATCGAGGGATGGCGTGATCAGGCCGGACAGGCCGATGATGTCGACATTTTGGTCGCGCGCCGTCTGCAGGATTTTCGCTGCCGGCACCATGACGCCGAGATCGATGATCTCGTAATTGTTGCAGGCGAGCACGACGCCGACGATGTTCTTGCCGATGTCATGGACATCGCCCTTGACCGTCGCCATCAGGATCTTGCCCGCTGTCTGGCGTTCGCCATTGTCGATGCCGTTGGCGGCGTTGGCCAGCTTCTCGGCCTCCATATGCGGCAGCAGTCCGGCGACGGCCTGCTTCATCACCCGCGCCGATTTCACCACTTGCGGCAGGAACATCTTGCCCGCGCCGAACAGGTCGCCGACGACGTTCATGCCGGCCATCAGCGGGCCTTCGATGACATGCAGCGGGCGCTCGGCGGCAAGCCGCGCTTCCTCGGTGTCGGCGTCGATGAATTCGGTGATGCCGTTGACCAGTGCATGGCTGATCCGCTGTTCGACCGGCAGGTCGCGCCAGGCGAGATCGCGCTCCTTGGCTTCCTGGCCCGCCGTGCCTTTGAAGCGTTCGGCGATCTCCAGCATGCGTTCGGTGGCGGTGCCGCCGGCCCTGGGCATGCGGTTGAGCACGACATCCTCGCAGGCCTCGCGCAGTGCCGGCTCGATCGTATCGTAGACTGCGAGCTGGCCGGCATTGACGATGCCCATGTCCATGCCGCGCTGGATGGCATCGTAGAGGAACACGGCATGCATGGCCTCGCGCACCGGCTCGTTGCCGCGGAACGAGAAGGACAGGTTCGACACGCCGCCGGAAATGTGAACATGCGGCAGCGTCGCGGTGATCTCGCCGGCCGCCTCAATGAAGTCGACACCGTAATTGTCGTGCTCCTCGATGCCGGTGGCGATGGCGAAGACATTGGGATCGAAGACGATGTCCTCGGGCGGGAAGCCGGCCTGCTCGGTCAGGAGCTTGTAGGCGCGCGTGCAGATCTCGACCTTGCGCGCCTTGGTGTCGGCCTGGCCGTCCTCGTCGAAGGCCATGACGACCACCGCCGCGCCATAGGCGCGGACCAGCCTGGCATGATGCAGGAAGGCCTCTTCGCCCTCCTTCATCGAGATGGAGTTGACCAGCGGCTTGCCCTGCACGCATTTCAAGCCGGCTTCGATGATCTCCCATTTCGAACTGTCGACCATGACAGGAACGCGGGCGATGTCCGGCTCGGCTGCGATCAGATTGAGATATTCGACCATGGCCTTCTTCGAATCGATCAGACCCTCGTCCATGTTGATGTCGATGATCTGCGCGCCATTGGCGACCTGGTCGCGGGCGACGTCGAGTGCGGCGACATAGTCGCCCGCCGTGATCAGTTTTCGGAATTTGGCCGAGCCGGTGACATTGGTGCGCTCGCCGACATTGACGAAGGGGATCTCCTCGGTGAGCGTGAACGGCTCCAGCCCGGACAGGCGCATCTTCGGCGTGATGTCAGGAATGGCGCGCGGCGGATACTTCCGCACCGCCTCTGCGATGGCGCGGATGTGCTCCGGGGTCGAGCCGCAGCAGCCGCCGACGACATTGACCAGCCCTTCCCTGGCGAAATCCTCGATCTGCGCGGCCATGAATTCCGGGCTCTCGTCATACCTACCGAATTCGTTGGGCAGGCCGGCATTCGGATAGGCGCAGGTGAAGGTGTTGGCGACGCCTGATAGTTCGGCCAGATGCGCCCGCATCGCATTGGCGCCGAGCGCGCAATTGAGGCCGATGGTGAAAGGGTTGGCATGGCGCACCGAATGCCAGAAGGCGGTCGGCGTCTGGCCCGACAGCGTGCGGCCGGAGAGGTCCGTGATGGTGCCCGAAATCATCACCGGCAGGCGCACGCCCTTCTCGATGAAGATCTCTTCCGCTGCAAAGATCGCGGCCTTGGCGTTCAGCGTGTCGAAGATCGTCTCGATCAGGATGATGTCGGCGCCGCCGTCGATCAGGCCGCGCAACTGCTCACCATAGGCGAGGCGCAGATCGTCGAAGGTCGCGGCGCGGTAGCCGGGATTGTTGACGTCGGGCGACATCGACGCGGTGCGGTTGGTCGGCCCCAGCGCGCCGGCGACGAAACGGCGCTTGCCATCTTCCTGCTCGGCCCTCACCGCCGCGCGCCGCACCAGCCGCGCGCCATCGCGGTTCAGCGCGTAGACGGCATCCTCCATGCCGTAATCGGCCTGGGCGATCGAGGTCGAGGAGAAGGTGTTGGTTTCGAGGATGTCGGCGCCTGCGATGGCGTATTGATAATGGATCTCCTCGATCGCCTTCGGCTGCGTCAGGATCAAAAGATCGTTGTTGCCTTGCTGGTGGCAGGCGCAGCCGGCGAAGGCCTCGCCGCGAAACTGGTCCTCGTCAAAGCCGAGGCCCTGGATCTGCGTGCCCATAGCGCCGTCGAGGATGAGAATGCGCTCGCGTGCCGCCGCTGTCAGCGCGGCAAGCACTTCCGAGCCGTCCGGTTTTGCCGCGACGGGGCCGAACAATGCGTCCAGCGATGCAGAATTCTGCGACATTTTTTATCCCTTTGGCGACAGGCCTTTCATGTCACATAAGGATATCTTTATGTCAATATACGGTAGATGCGCGCGATTGTCACCCACCTGTCTCGAAGGCGGGGTCTGTCGCGCCGGTTTTCCGACGGACCTACGCTCTGTCGAAGCTTGCCAGGAAGCGGGCGAAGACCGGGTTGAAACGATCCGGCGAGTCCCAGAACGGCGCGTGGCCGGATTTGTCGAGCAGATGGGCCTTGCCTTCCCATAAATTGGAGAATTTCACAGCGGAGACGAAATCGGTGTTGACGAATGGCTCGTCGATGCCGTTCAGAACGGCGATCGGCGGCGTCTTGCCGGCCACGATCTCGCGCTGGTTCCGCCCGGTGCCGGCCGCGAACTTTTCGAACATCAGGCGCCGCGCCCTTCCATCGGTGCGCGCCACCGTGTCGATGAGAAACGGCTCGAACGGCTCGCCGCAGGTGCTGCGCGCATAGGCCTCGACATCCGCTTCAGTGAAGGTTTCCTGCCCGGCAAGGTGCATATGCGGGCTCGGCTTGAAGCCGTTGCCGACCTCCTCGGGCGAGACGGGCGGCGTGCCGGTGATCATCAGGCCAAGCAGGCCGGGAAAGCGGTCGATCATCTCAAGCCCGATATGGCCGCCGAGCGACCAGCCGAAGACGATGGCCTTGTCGATGCCGAGCAGCCCGAGCACTTCGGTCATGGCATCGGCATAGCCTTCCATGCTGTAGGAACGCTCCGGATCGATCGCATCGGCGGACGCTCCATGGCCGGGCAAGTCGGGAGCGATGAGGTGGTAGCGCTCGCCCAACGGGCTGTCCAACTGGTTGCGGAAAACGGCGCTGGAAGATGAATTGCCGTGGATCAGCATGACAGCGGCGCCTTCGCCACTGGTCTGGCGAACCGCGATCTTGCCGTGGCTGGTTTCAAGGGTCTTCTGCGAGATCGCCATTGTCCGCTCCGTCGGGGGAATTGCCCTGTTTTAATACAGTTGCGCGGCAAAGCGCCACGGCTTCCATACCTTTGCGGGAACCATCTTCCCGGCCAGGTTGCGTTGAAAAATCCTTTTCAAATAAGAACAATTATGCGTAGATTGTCAATTATCCAACTCCCGATGAACGGGAGGAAAACAGGGAACAGCACGATGAAGCCCAAATCCGCCGCAAGTCGAATCCGCCATATGCTGATGAGCACGACGCTGATCGGCATGTTTGCCGTATCAGCCGCCCCCGCCTTTGCCGACGTCGTCAAGATCGGCCTGCTTGCGCCGCTGACCGGCCCTGCCGCGGCGGACGGCCAGGAATTCCAGCGCGGCGTGCAGATGGCCATCGACGAGGCCAACGCAGCCGGCGGCGTTGCCGGGGATACGTTCGAACTGGTGGTCGGCGACGTCAAGGATCAGTCCGCCGGCAACGTCACCAGCGCGGTCGAGCGCCTGCTTGGCGATCCGGGCGTGCACTTCATGCTGACCGGCTACGCCAGCCTGACCAATTTCGAGATCGACAACATGGCCGAGGCTGAGATGCCCTATATGCTCGCGGCCACCTCGCAGCAGACCCGGGACATCATCGCGCCGAGCCCCGATAAATACATGTGCTGCTGGTCGCTGACGCCTTCCTTCGACGCCTACAACACCGACGTCACCCTGTTCGTCGAGAAGCTCGCGGCCGACGGCAAGATCACCTTGCCGACCAAGAAGGTCGCCATCATCTCGTCCGACAACGCCTATTCGAAGACCATCTCCGAAGGCATGAAGAAGACCTTCAAGGAGAAGGGCTGGACCATCACCGTCGACGAGATCGTGCCGTTCGGCGAAGTGACCGACTGGCGTTCGATCCTCGCCAAGGTGCGCGAGAACGTTCCCGATGTCGTCATCAACACCGACTATCTGCCGGGCAATTCGGCTTCGTTCCTGAACCAGTTCCTCGAGCAACCGACCAAGAGCCTCGTCTTCCTGCAATATGCGCCGAGCGTTCCGGAATTCGTCGAGCTGACCGGCAAGAAATCGGATGGCGTCATCTACAATCTGCTCGGCGGCGCGTTGACGACGCCGAAGAACCCGCGCGCCGACGAGGTGGCGGCCAAGTTCAAGGCAAAATACGGCGTCGAGAGCGGCACCTACGGCGTCGGCCTCTACGAAATGACCAATGTCTATTTCGATGCGGTCAAGAAGGTCGGCGGCGCATCCGACCATGCGGCGATCATGAAGGCGCTGTCGGAGACCGACAAGCAGGTCGCGGAAGGGCGGCTGAAATTCGATCCCGCCACCCACCTTGCCACGCAGGGCGACGACTATATTCCGATCACCTTCTTCCAGATCTGGGATGGCCAGCGCACGCTGATCTCGCCGGAGAAATACGCCACCGGCGCCTTCAAGCTCCAGCCCTGGATGAAGTAGGGAATGGCCCTGCTTGAACTGGACGACGTGTCGAAGGCCTTCGGTTCGCTGAAGGCCGTCGATGGCGTGTCGTTCAAGGTCGAGGCCGGCGAGATCTTCGGCATCGCCGGCCCGAACGGCAGCGGCAAGAGCACGCTGTTCAACATCATCACCGGCATACCGTTCGGCCCCGACCGGGGCCGGATCCGCTTTGACGGCATTGCCATAAACGGCAAATCGGGACACGCCATCGCGCGCCTCGGCCTCGCCCGCACGTTTCAGCGCGAGACCAGCTTCGACGGGCTGACCGTGTTCGAGAACGCGCTGATCGGCGCCAGTTACGGCAAGCAGGAAAAGACAGCGGCCACGGCCCGCAATGCCGCCGCCGAGGCGCTCGAGTTCGTCGGCCTGGGATCTCGGTCGTTCGGCCGGCTTGCCGGCGAATTGTCCGTGTTCGAGCGCAAATGCCTGATGCTTGCCACCGCGATCGCCATGCAGCCGCGCATGCTCTTGCTCGACGAGCCGGCATCGAGCCTGACCAAGCCCGAGATCGAGACGTCGATCGGCCTGATCCGCCGCACCGCCGAACGCGGCATCACCATCCTTCTGATCGAACACGTGCTGACCTTCCTGATGAGCCTTTCGCAACATCTGCTGGTGCTCAACAATGGCCGCGTCCTGGCCGCTGGCGACCCGGCCGGCGTGATCGCCGACCCGCGCGTCATCGAAGCCTATCTCGGCACGAGGAGATCGGCGGCGTGAACCCCATTCTCAGCGTCGAAGGCGTCACCGCCGGCTATGGCCGCGTCACCGTGCTGCACGATATCTCGCTGGAGGCCGGCCGTTTCGGCAATGTCGGCCTGTTCGGCCCCAACGGCCATGGCAAGACGACGCTGCTGCGCGCAGTCTCCGGGCTGCTGCAACCGAAGAGCGGCCGCATCGTGTTCGACGGGCAAGACATTGCCGGCCGCAGCGCACGCGCCATCGTCGGCGCCGGCCTGATCCATGTGCCGCAAGGCAACCGGCTGTTTCCCGATCTCTCGATCGCCGACTGCATGGCGCTCGGCGCCTATTCGCCAAGGGCCCGGCCGCATGAGGCGGAGAACCGCGAAAAGGTGATCAAGCTGTTTCCAAAACTGGCGGAGCGCTGGCGCCAGCGCGTGCGCACGCTGTCGGGCGGCGAGCGCCAGATGGTGTCGATCGGCACGGCGCTGATGAGCCATCCGCGCCTGCTGATCCTGGACGAGCCGACGCTGGGGCTGGCGCCCAAGATCAAGGACGAACTCTGCGCCTCCGTCATGGACATTTCGCGCGGCGGCGTGCCGCTGATCGTCGTCGAGCAGGATATCGAATTCCTGCTGGAGCTGACGCAGCAACTCTACCTCGTCAACCATGGCGCGGTGGCGACCGAGATCAAGCCGGGCGAAAGCCTCGACCACGGCGAGATCATGTCGATGTATTTTGGCCATTAGGAAAATCCGAAGATGAGCGCATTGGCGGAAATCCTGTTCGGCGGCCTGTTCCAGGGCTCGCTCTACGCCATGATGGCGGTCGGGCTAGCGCTCGTCTGGACGACGATCGGCGTGTTCAATTTCAGCCATGGCGTGTTCATGATGCTGGGCGCCTACATCGCCTGGCAGCTGGTCGAACTCGGCCTGCCTGCGGCGGTCGCGTTTCCGATCGCCGTCGTCGTCATGGCCGGCGTCGGCTGGATCCTGCAGGCGAGCGTCGTGCGGCCGCTGATCGGCCGACCCAACATCGTGCTGGTCGTCGTCATCACCACGCTGGCGGCCGGGTCGCTGATCGAGAACGGCGCGCTGACCATCTGGGGACCGCGCTCGAAACAGATCCCGGCGCTGATCGCCGGCAACGCCACCATCGGGGGCGTCGGCGTCTCCCTGCACCAGATCGCCATCATCGTGATCACGCCGCTGATCCTGGCCGCACTTTGGGTGTTCCTCAACCGCACGCGGCTGGGGCTGGCGCTCCGCGCCGTGGCGCAAAATGAAGATGCCAGCCACCTTGTCGGTCTGAACGTCACCGCGCTCTATGGACTGGCCTTCGCCATCGCCGCTTCGCTGGCCGGGCTCGCCGGCATCTTCATGGGCGGCTACCGCTTCATGTCGCCGGTGATGGGCAGCGACCCGCTGCTCAAGGCGCTGATCGTCGTCGTTTTCGGCGGCATATCGAGCATATCGGGTCCGATCTTCGCCGCCTATCTGATCGGCTTCTTCGAGGCAGCCTGCAGCTATTATTTCGGCTTGTACTGGACGCCGGCACTGCTGTTCGGCGTGCTCATCCTGACCCTTATGGTGCGCCCCGAGGGCATCTTTGCCAGCCGCTCCCGAGGCCTAGCATGACCGACACGACATCGCTGATCGCGCCTGGCCACGCCGAGGCGGCAACCCCGATCGCTCCAGGCCGCACGCCGTGGAAGCAGGAGGCCATCGGCTTCGTGCTCGGCTTCGCCCTGCTGGCGCTGCTGCCGCTGATCTTCGGTGACACCTATGCCCGCCACATCCTGATCATGGCCTTCATCTATGCGATCGTCGCCTCGAACTGGGACCTCAGCCTCGGTTATGGCGGCGTCTTCAATTTCGGCCATCTGGCGCTGTTCGGCATCGGCGTCTATGCCTACAGCCTGCTGACCAAGCTGGCCGAATTCGACCCGTGGATCGCGCTGTTTGCCAGCGGTGTCATCGCAACCCTGGCGGCGATCCTGGTGACCATCCCGATCCTGCGGCTGAAGGGCATCTACATCATCCTGGTCACTTTCGGCTTCGCGCAACTGGTGATGCAGGTGATCATCAGCCAGTCGGCCATCACCGGCGGCACGCAAGGGCTGGTGCGCATTCCCGGACTTTATATCTTCGACCACAACATGGTCCGCGACGGCAAGTTCGCCTATTTCTACATCGCGCTGGCACTGCTGGTGGCAAGTACGCTGTTCCTGCGCGTGTTCGTGCGCTCACGCGCCGGGGCCAGTATCGTCGCCTTGCGCGACAATGAGGAATACGCCATCAGCCGCGGCGTCTCGATCGTGCGCCAGCGCATGCTGACGCTTGCCGCGAGCGCCTTCTTCACCGGCATCGCCGGCGCCTTTTACGCCGCCTACCAGCGCAATGCCTCGATCGACGTCTTCGGCATGAGCCTCGCGACCATCATCCTGTCGACGGTGCTGCTTGGCGGCACCAGCACCATCTACGGCGCCATCGTCGCCTCCTTCGTGCTGACGATCTTCGCCGAATGGATGGCCGATTTCGGCGCGTGGCGGCCGATGATCACGGCGGTGCTGATCATCGGCGTCATGCTGGCCTACCCGAGCGGCCTGGTCGGCATGATCAAGGCTTCATGGGGCGCCGTCGCCGGACGCCTGAAGCGCCCGGGCTGATCGGCTCGGAATAGCGGCTCCGCCTCAGCGGATGCCGCACCAGTCGATGACCGAAGCGGCGATCACCTTGGCGGTCTCGACCACCGATTCGACCTCGACATATTCGTCGGAACCGTGAAACCCGTCGCCTGACGGCCCGAAGATGACACCGTCGACGCCGGCGCCGGCATAGTGCGCGGCATCGCACACGGCGACGAAGCCGCGCGCCTGCGGCGCCTTGCCGACCATGGCCTTGCGCTTCATCAGCGATGTCACCAGCGGATGATCGACCGGCGTGTTCATCGGCGGGAAATACAGCCCGCCGAGCTCCCATTGGATCGCAGGCGGGTTGTCGCGCAGCCACGCATCGGTCTGGGCGAAATGGTGGACGAACGTCTCGAAATCGCGGCGGTAGTCGGCCGAGTTCTCATCGGGCAGGAATTTCATGTCGAGATCGAGCACCGCGACGTCGGGAATGATGGCCGGGTTGGTCATGACGATCGGCAGGCCGTGCTGGCCAAGGCCGGTTCCGCCATGCATGACGCCGATGTTGATCGTGTTCATGCCGAGCGGCAGCAGCGGATGCGATTTCGCCCGCGTCCGATCCAGCTCATACTGGCGCACGGCGGCGATGAAGCGGGCGGCGATCTCAATGGCGTTGACGCCCGGCTCGAGCCGGTCCTTGTCGTGGCGCTGCGGATAGATCTCGTTGTAGCGCAGCGCCGAATGGGCGTTGCGCCCGCGGATCGTCACCCGCGCCCATTCGAGCCCGCCTTCGACCGGCAGGACATCGCCCCAGGTTGGTTCGGCGACCAGCACCGCCTTGGCGAGCTTGCCCTTCTTCACCGCGTCCATGGCGCCGAAGCCGCCGGCTTCCTCGTCGACGACCGAGTGGATGGCGAGCCGGCCCTGCAACGTGATGCCCGCCTTGCGGATCGCGCGCGCGGCGGCGATGCAAGCGGCGACGCCGCCCTTCATGTCGACCGCGCCACGGCCATAGAGGCGGCCATTGGTGATCTCGCCGCCGAACGGATCGACCGACCAGTCCTTCATCGCCCCGACCGGCACCACGTCGATATGGCCGCACAGGATCAGGCTGCGGTCCTCGTCTCCCGCCCATTCGCCGACCAGATTGGGTCGGCCGGGCAAGGCATCCCATTGCTCGGTCTTGAAACCGTCCTGCTTGAGGATCGGTTCAAGCAGCGCCTGGACATCCGCCTCGCGGTTGATCGCCGGGTTGGGCTCGAATTTGGGATTGACCGAAGGGATGCGAACCATGTCGCGGGTCAGCCCGATCAACCAGTCGCGATCGGTCTCGATCTCAGCCTGCACGGCATCGATGGTGGTCTGGTTGTCGGGCATCGTCGCTTCCTTCTCTGCGTCGCGGCGCTTTGCATCGCTGCACTGGGCGCAACGACACTATTTCCTTGTGGTTTTGGTTTTGGCGGCGTCGTCGGCCGATGACGACAGGACGGTATCGAGCGTGACCGCATTGGCACTGCGGATCTTCTCGATGTCCTCGATGCGCTTGCGCACCCCGGCGCCGTGGCCTTCCAGCGCGTGGGCGAACACGGTTTCCATCTGGGCAACGGCCGTCGCCAGCGTGTCGAACGGCGAGTTGGCGTCGATCGCGGCAACCATGGTCAGGTCCGCTATGTCAGATATCGGCGACAGCCAGACATCGGTGAACAGCAGGATGGAGACGCCGCGCTCCTTGGCCTGCTGGGCAAAGCTCACCACGTCCGACTGATAGCGCCGGTAGTCGAACACGACGAGGAGGTCGCGCTTGCCAAGGTCGATCAACAGGTCGAAATCGGCGGGGCTCAACGAACCGATGTCGCGCACGCCGGAGCGGAACTGCAGGAGGTAGCCGGCCAGCATGGAGGCGATATGCCGGCTGAACCGGCCGCCCAGCAGCACGACCTGGCCCTTGCTCTCGAGCAGCATGTTGACGGCGCGCGTGTAGGCCTGCACCGGCACTGCCGTGCGCGTGCGCTCCAGGCTGTCGGAAACCGAATGGAAATAGGCAAGTGCGGTGCCTTCGCTGGAGCCGCCCGGACGCTTGGCCTCCATCATCAAAAGCGGCGAATGCAGCCTGGATTCGACTTCGGTGAGCAGGCGTGCCTGGAAATCGGCAAAGCCGACATAGCCAAGCTTGCTCATCAGCCGCGTCACGCTCGGGTCGCTGACGCCGGCGCGCCGTGCCAGCCGGGTCGCGGTGCCCAGCCCCGACATCGGATAATCAGCGAGCAGGACCTGGACGATCTTCTCTTCCGCGGAGGTGAACGCCACGGTCGTATTGGCCAGTTCTTCGCGGATCGACATTGTCATCGCCCATCGCCGACGGAAAGACGATTATCTTACAATTTCACACATGTTTGTCAAATTTGGAACTTCTCTTACAGAGCCATCGAGAGTTCGGCATGACTTGCTATCCCATGGCAGCCAAGCCAGTCGTGCAACACATCCACGTCGGCTCGAACGAGGGCTGGCGTCTATTTGAAGCTGGCGATGGGCAGGAACTTGACCGCGGAACCGGTGAAGCGCCGGTGATCGGAGGTCTGTCCTCGCGGCTGGAATCCATCGAGATAGATGTGCTCCGGCGCTGTGCGGATGAGATTGGCGGCAATGACGGGCGCCGCCGCAGTGCTAGCTCCGCCGGCGATGCCACGACCTGTCTCAATCGGCCGGGACAACGCTGCCGGCACGATGACCGCAGTGGCTTCGGGATCGAGATTTGGCTGGACACGGTCGGCCTTCGGGCTGGTCCTGACGCGATCTTCGGGCTTCGATTGGGCAACCGAGACCCGCTGGCTGGCCAACCCATTGTGGCCGTCATCGGCGTGGTTCAAGGCCAGCAAGGCAGCGACCGCATCGCCGGATTTGTCTGCTTCAAGCTGGCGCGTCGGGCTTTCCGGTCGCCATGTCGGCAACGGGATGTTGAACGCCACCATGTCCGGCGCGCCGCCCGCGGGACCGGCCGACTTGCCCGAGGGAATTTCAGCATCGGTTGCTGTTGGATTGGCCAGTTCGGCCCGCGCGGTGGAAGCGTTGGCTGCTGCAAGCGGCGCGAGTTGCGGGGTCGGAATGCTGGTCGTGGACCCGCTGCGCGGGGCGAAGGCTGGCAGCGGCACCGAGCCCGGCGCCATCGCCATGACGATCGCTTCAGGCGTCTTCCCCTCCGGTCCAATCGGCGATTCTTCGGCCCTATCGACGGAAGCCATCTGGATGTCGGCGCGCTGGGCATCCTGCGGCGGCACGATTGCGATGCCGGCGGGCCTGGGTTCAACGGACTTGGCCGGCTTGCGTGGCGCCGGCACCGCTTCGGCGACATCATCGGTCTCGTCCGCGCCGCGCCCACCCAAAAGCGTCGCCAGCAGGCCGCGCGCCGGCCTGCGTTGGCCGCCGTCGGCACTTGCCAGGTCGATGTTGGGCGTGCCGGCGCCCTTGCGCGATTTGTAGGCGGCAAACGCCTGCCCATAACCGGGCAGCGGTTTGCCGTCGCTCGGCACATGCAGCGTATTGCCGTTCGGGAATACCCTTGCGAGTTCCTGGCGGCTGATGCCCGGCCAATGCCGCACATTGCCGACATCCATATGTATGAAAGGCGAGCCGGAGGTCGGGTAATAGCCTACGCCGCCGCCCTGCATCTTGAGGCCGATGTCGCGCAGCTTCTTCAGCGGCACATCCGGCAGGAAGAAGTCCATCGCGCGGCCAACCATGTGTTGGCTTTCCCGAGCCACGCCCTTCGAGCGGCTGCGCAGCATGGCGTTCGTCGCTGGCGACCGATAGGCGCTGACCACGTGGATATAGGCTCTCGAGCCGCTGGCGCGATAGGCCTGCCAGACAAGATCGAGCAGGCGCGGATCCATCTTCGTCGGTTCGTTGCGACGCCAGTCGCGCAGCATGAGATTGATCTTCTTCAATCCCGCCGGATCATAGCGCCCATTGCGCTTGAAGACGATTTCAGCCTTCTCGCCCGTATGGAGATGTTGAATCTTCAAAGCACGCGTCTCCGCGAACGCGCCGGTGACACACAGGCAAAGGAACGCTGCTATGATGGCAGGCAGTGTCCAAAGACGGGAAGCACGGGGGGCGTTTTGCACGTTTTCGCTCACGTTCATGCCTTGCACGTTCTTTTGTTTCGGGCGATTTCAGGTTCCGCCCAGATGAAGAGCCTTTCAGCCCTCTTCCTGACAAGCATGGACTTGACCGACGCAGACAGGCGTCCATGCCACAATACGTCATGTCGATGAACAGCATCTTGGTTAACGAATCGTGTCTTGCCGGGAATGCGCTTCGGCTGGAGTTGCTGTGGCAGCCATTTTCTGGAGCAATGCACGGCTGATGAGGTCCGCCAGCACGACGGCCGCGCCGTTCCCATGTAGCCGCCTCGCCCTTGCAAATGCAGAGGACGAATGTGCGGCAACAAGGATGTTGGAAACTGGTGCTGCGAGAGAGGATTGAACTCTCGACCTCTCCCTTACCAAGGGAGTGCTCTACCACTGAGCTACCGCAGCCGCTGATGGCGGGGCTTCTGCCATATCGAACCGGCAAGCGCAAGGCCAAGCGCAACGCTTCTGTGAAAGCCTTTGCCGGATAGCTTTTAATGACATGGCAGTGCCACAATGTTGGCTATCCCTGAACAGCAAGCTGGTGGGTCGCCGGCGGGGACGGGGCGATGGACGACAAGGCAATTCCAGTGAAAAAGGATGGTCCACCGAAAAACAGCGCAACAATCCGCAAGGATCGGCTGGCCGAGCAATTGCGCGCCAATCTGCAGAAGCGCAAGGCGCAGTCACGCTCGCGGCGGACCGGTGATGCCGACGAGCGGCCGGACGGGCTCGCTGCATCGAAGGAAATACAAAAAGATTAACTCAAATCGGCCACTCTAGGCCCGGGGTGGGCGAAATCCCATTTCTTGAACCAGCGTAATTCTTGAACCAGATTGGCCAATGGTCTAGACGGGCCGCTACTCAAACGATTGAACCGGCCCTTTTTGGCCGAGAGGGACGTTCTTCCATGGATCGCATCAGAATTGTCGGGGGCAACAAGCTCTCCGGAAGCATTCCGATCTCGGGCGCGAAAAACGCGGCGCTGCCTTTGATGATCGCCTCGCTTTTGACCGACGACACGCTGACGCTGGAAAACGTGCCGCATCTGGCCGATGTCGAGCAACTGATCCGCATCCTGGGCAACCACGGCGTCGATTATTCGGTCAATGGCCGCCGCGAGAAGCAGAATGAGGGCTATTCGCGCACCATCAACTTCTCCGCCCGCAACATCGTCGACACCACAGCGCCCTACGAACTGGTGTCGAAGATGCGCGCCTCGTTCTGGGTGATCGGCCCGCTGCTGGCCCGCATGGGCGAAGCCAAAGTGTCGCTGCCGGGCGGTTGCGCCATCGGCACGCGGCCGGTCGATCTGTTCCTCGAGGGCCTGCAGGCGCTGGGCGCCGATATCGACGTCGACACCGGCTATGTCATCGCCAAGACAAGGAATGGCCGGCTTGTCGGCAACCGCTACATCTTCCCGAAAGTCTCGGTCGGCGCCACCCATGTGCTGATGATGGCCGCGGCGCTCGCCAAGGGCGAGACGGTGCTGGAAAATGCGGCTTGCGAGCCCGAGATCGTCAACCTCGCCGAGTGCCTCAACGCCATGGGCGCGAAGATTTCCGGCGCCGGCACGCCAACCATCACCATCGACGGCGTCGAATCGCTGTCGGGTGCGCGCGTGCGCGTCATCCCCGACCGCATCGAGACCGGCACCTATGCCATGGCTGTCGCCATGACCGGCGGCGACGTCGTGCTCGAAGGTGCGCGTCCGGATCTGCTGCAGACCGCACTGGACGTGATCGCGCAGACGGGTGCGGAGATCACGCCGACCAATTCCGGCATCCGGGTGAGGCGCAACGGCGCCGGCATTGCGCCGGTCGACGTGACGACGGCGCCGTTTCCGGCCTTCCCGACCGATTTGCAGGCGCAGTTCATGGGCCTGATGACGATGGCCAAGGGCAAGTCGCGCATCACCGAGACGATCTTCGAGAACCGCTTCATGCATGTGCAGGAACTGGCGCGGCTCGGCGCTCACATCACGCTTTCGGGCCAGACGGCGATCGTCGACGGCGTGCCGAAGCTGAAGGGCGCGCCGGTCATGGCGACCGATCTTCGCGCCTCGGTGTCGCTGGTCATCGCCGGCCTGGCGGCGGAAGGCGAGACCACGGTCAACCGTGTCTACCACCTCGACCGCGGCTTCGAGCGGCTGGAAGAAAAACTGTCCAACTGCGGCGCGGTGATCGAACGGATTTCGGCATAGCCCGCCACCTCGGCTCCTCTCCAGCAACGCAGGAGATTGGCGAGATCCTTCGCGGCAGCGTCCTTCTCCCCGTCACTATACGGGGAGAAGTGCCCGGCAGGGCGATGAGGGGCAGCGCAGACCTGCAGCTGTTGGTGCGGTTGCACCGATCGCCAAGACCGCCTAACAGAAGGCTGAACAATCAACCTTCAGGTGCGAAATCCGCATGACCGGCCTTAAGCTTATCGCGCTAGACGACCAGGATCTGAGCATCGTTTCGGCTCATGTCCAGGATGCCGTGCTGAAAGTCAGCGACCTCGAATTCCTGCCCGCGGCCAAGCGTTTCCTGCTGACCATGAACCGTTTCGTCTGGGAGGCAAAATCCGGCCTGTTTCGCCAGCACAATGAGCGACGGCAGGCCGTGCTGCATTTCGACCGCGTGCTCGGCGCCAAGACCAGCGGCATCGACCGCGACAAGCCTGCGGAAGTCCTGTCGCTGTTGGCGATCAGCTTCATCGAGATCAGCAAGCCGGCCGGCATCGTCGAGCTGATCTTCTCGGGCGGCGGTGCGATCATGCTCGACGTCGAATGCATCGAGGCCCGCCTTGCCGACATCGGCGGGGCGTGGGAAGCCACCTCGCGCCCCATCCACAAGACCTGAGCGTCCGATGGCCATCACGCTTCGTCAGTCCGACGCCGATTTCGAACAGCGTTTCGCCGCCTTCCTGTTGACCAAGCGGGAAGTGTCCGCCGACGTCGATGCAGCGGTGGGCGCCATCATCGCGCGCGTGCGCGCCGAGGGCGACGCGGCGCTGATCGACTATTCACGGAAATTCGATCGCGCCGATCTGGCTGGACTGGGCATCGCCGTTTCGAAGGACGACATCGCCCAGGCCTACAAGGCCGCCGACCCAAAGACGATCGAGGCGCTGGAATTCGCGCGCGACCGCATCCGCTCGCATCATGAGCGGCAGCGACCAAAGGATGACCGCTATACGGATGCCGCCGGCGTCGAGCTCGGCTGGCGCTGGACGGCGGTCGAGGCGGTTGGGCTCTATGTGCCGGGCGGCACGGCGAGCTATCCAAGCTCGGTGCTGATGAACGCCGTGCCGGCCAAAGTGGCCGGCGTCGAGCGCATCGTCATGGTCGTACCGGCGCCGGGCGGCATCATCAATCCGCTGGTGCTGGTGGCGGCCGACATATCAGGCGTGTCGGAAATCTACCGTGTCGGCGGCGCGCAGGCGATCGCCGCCCTTGCCTACGGCACCGAAACGATCAGGCCGGTCGCCAAGATCGTCGGCCCGGGCAATGCCTATGTCGCGGCGGCCAAACGCCAGGTGTTCGGCGCCGTCGGCATCGACATGATCGCCGGGCCGTCGGAAGTACTCGTCGTGGCCGACGGCAGCAACGATCCGGACTGGATCGCGGCCGACCTGCTGGCCCAGGCCGAGCACGATGCATCGGCGCAATCGGTCCTGGTCACCGACGATTCAGCCTTCGGCATCGCTGTCGAACAAGCCGTCGAGCGCCAGTTGCAGAGCCTGCCACGCGCCGAGACAGCGGCGGCGAGCTGGCGTGATTTTGGTGCGGTGATCCAGGTGTCGACCATCGACGCCGCGCTGCCGCTGGTCGACCGCATCGCCGCCGAACATGTCGAACTGGCCATCGACGACGCCGAGGGCTTCCTGTCGCGGATGCGCAACGCGGGTGCGGTCTTTCTCGGCCGCCACACGCCGGAAGCCATCGGCGACTATGTCGGCGGCTCCAACCATGTGCTGCCGACGGCGCGCTCGGCGCGCTTCTCGTCCGGTCTGTCGGTGCTCGATTTCGTCAAGCGCACGTCGATCCTCAAGCTTGGACCGGAACAGTTGCGGATCTTGGCGCCGGCGGCGATTGCGCTGGCCAAGGCGGAAGGCCTTGACGCGCATGGACGCTCCGTCGCCATACGGTTGAACATGTAGGCGGCGATGTCTGGCCCCGATCAAACCCGCGCCAGGCTGATCGATGTCGAACTCGATGAATCGATCGGCCGGTCGACACCCGATGTCGAGCATGAACGCGCGGTGGCGATCTTCGACCTGATCGAGGAGAACAGTTTTCAGCCCGTCAGTGACAGCGGCGACGGCCCTTACCGGCTGAAACTGTCGCTGGCCGAGCAGCGCCTGGTGTTTGCCGTGGCGCGCGAGGATGGCACCGCCGTCGTCACCCATATCCTGTCGCTGACGCCGCTCAGGCGCATCGTCAAGGACTATTATATGATCTGCGAAAGCTACTACGACGCCATCCGTTCCTCGACGCCGAGCCACATCGAGGCGATCGACATGGGCCGCCGCGGCCTGCACAATGAAGGTTCGCAGACGCTGATGGACCGGCTATCCGGCAAGATCGACATCGACTTCGATACGGCGCGCCGGCTGTTCACGCTGGTCTGCGTACTGCACTGGCGGGGCTAGCCCTGGCACCCGGCGCCCTGCCCCGTTCGATCCTGTTCCTGTGCGGCATGAATGCCGTGCGCTCGCCCATGGCAGAGCAACTGGCGCGCCGCATGCTGCCGGCCACCGTCTTTGTCGCTTCGGCAGGCGTTCGCGCCGGCGAGCGCGATCCATTCGTCGATGCGGTGCTTGCCGAAGACGGTCTCACGCTGGGCGAGCGTCACCCAAGGACGATGGATGATCTCGAGGACGACTATTTCGACCTCATCGTCACGCTGGCGCCGGAAGCGCACCACGCCGCACTTGAACTCACCCGCTCGCTCGCTGTCGAGGTCGAATACTGGCCGACGCCGGACCCGACCGACGCCAGCGGCACCCGCGAACAGATCATGGCTAGTTATCGCGACGTGCGCGAGCGGCTGAAGGTGCGCATAGGCCGACGTTTTCTGCTTCCAGGAGCAAAAAACGCGACGGATTAAGCGTGTTCACAAGCGGACGATTATCATATAGGTTCCGCCGAAATTCCGGCCAGGGTGCTGGAACTACCATCCAAGCAAAGGTATCGAATGCCGAAGGAAGAAGTCCTCGAGTTTCCGGGTGTCGTGACGGAATTGTTGCCGAACGCGATGTTCCGGGTAAAGCTCGAAAACGAACACGAAATCATCGCCCATACGGCCGGCCGCATGCGCAAGAACCGCATCCGCGTGCTGACCGGCGACAAGGTTCTGGTCGAGATGACGCCATACGACCTGACCAAGGGCCGCATCACCTATCGTTTCAAGTAAGCAAAGCCCGACTGGTCCGCGATGAGCATTTTGCAGAAGCTGGTGCTTGCCTCGGGTTCGCCGCGCCGGATCGAGCTTTTGCAGCAGGCCGGCATCGAGCCGGACCGCGTGCTGCCGGCCGATGTCGACGAAATGCCGTTGCGTGCCGAGCATCCGCGCTCGCTGGCCAAGCGGCTGTCGAGGGAAAAGGCCGAGAAGGCGTTCGCCTCGCTGCAGACCGAAGCCGACTACGCGCCAGGTTTCGTGCTGGCCGCCGACACGGTGGTTGCCGTCGGACGGCGCATCCTGCCCAAGGCGGAAACCCTCGACGACGCTGCCAACTGCCTCGGGCTGTTGTCGGGCCGTTCGCACCGGGTCTATTCCGGCATCTGCCTGATCACCCCGGGTGGCAAGCTGCGCCAACGGCTGGTCGAGACGCGGGTGCGTTTCAAGCGGCTGCCGCGCGAAGAGATTGACGCCTATGTCGCCTCGGGCGAATGGCGCGGCAAAGCGGGTGGTTACGCGGTCCAGGGCCTCGCCGGCGCCTTCGTCGTCAAGCTGGTCGGCTCCTACACCAATATCGTTGGCCTGCCGCTCTATGAGACCGTCGCGCTGTTGAGCGGCGAGGGCTTCAAGGTGCATGGCGGCTGGCTGGCGGGACCCCGGCTGTGAATTCCGATCCCAAAGTCACGCCCTTGCGCCCGAAGCGCCCCTGCCCCGAATGCGGCAAGCCCTCGGCGCGCGACACCTTCCCGTTCTGCTCGACGCGCTGCAAGGACATCGACCTCAATCGCTGGCTGAAGGGCGCCTATGTCATCAAGGCTCGCGACGACGAGGAAGAAACGGACCCCGACGATTCGAAATGAGCCGGGCGCCGCCGATCAGGCGGCGGCCTCGCTCTTGCGTTTCGTCCGCGCCCAGGCAGGCAGCCAGTCACCGTGGGCGGCCAGGAGATCATCGACCAGGGACCAGATCTGGTCGAGATCGAGTTCGGCTGATGTGTGCGGGTCCATCATCGCCGCATGATAGATGTGCTCGCGGTTTTCCGTCATCAGCGCCCGCACCGTCAGTTCCTGCACGTTGATGTTGGTGCGCATCAGCGCGGTCAATTGCGGCGGCAGCTCGCCGATATAGGTCGGCTGGATGCCGGAGGCATCGACCAGGCACGGCACTTCGGCGGCACAATCGCGGGGCAGCGAGGTGATGCAGCCATTGTTGCGGACATTGCCGTAGATCACTGACGGCTCGCCGGTCCAGACCGAATTCATGATCGACGAGGCATATTCCTTGGACTGCTCGACTTCGATGCGATCGGCCGAGCGATAGGCCTCAGCCTGTCCCTTCCAGCGCTCGATCTGTTCGATGCAGCGCTTGGGATACTCATCCAGCGGGATGCCGTACTTCTCGATCAGGTCGGGGCGCCCTTCCTTGATGAAATAGGGCGTGTATTCGGCGAAATGTTCCGAGCTCTCGGTGACGAAATAGCCGAGCCGGGTCAGCATCTCGTAGCGCACCTTGTTGGGGCAGCGCGGGTTCCAGCCGGGCTTGGGCGCGCGGCCTTCGCGATAGGCGCGCACGAGATCTGGGTAGAGGTTGCGGTAGGAACCGTCCGGCTGGCGATGCTCGAACTTCAGGTAGAACGCCATGTGGTTGATGCCGGCCGAGCGATAGCGGATCTCGTCGTAGGGAAGGTCGAGGTCTTCAGCCAGTTCCATCGCCGTGCCCTGCACCGAATGGCAGAGGCCGACCTGCCTGATGTCGGGATATTTCTCCGATATCGCCCAGGTGTTGATCGCCATCGGGTTGACATATTGCAGCATGATCGCCTGCGGGCAGACGGCGAGCATGTCCTCGCAGACCTTCCAAAGATGCGGCACGGTCCTCAAGCCGCGCATGATGCCGCCGACGCCCAGCGTGTCGGCGATCGTCTGGCGCAGGCCGTATTTCTTCGGCACCTCGAAGTCGGTGACCGTGCAGGGCTCATAGCCGCCGATCTGGAAGGCGACGACGACGAAATCGGCGTCGGCCAGCGCCTTGCGCTGGTCCGAATGGGTCTCGGTCTTCGCCTTGACGCCGAGCGTCGCGATCAGCTTGTTGACGACGATGGCGCTCTCTTCCAGCCGCTGCGGATTGATGTCCATCAGCGCGATCGTCGCGCCCGAAAGCGACGGGCGCTGCAGCACGTCGCCGACAATGTTCTTCATGAACACCGTCGAGCCGGCGCCGATGAACGTGATCTTGGGATTCCTTGCCATGCTAACCTCCGGCATATGTTCAGGCCACGTCGAAAGCGGCCCTGACGAGCCGTTCGGTGTAGGCGGTCTTGGGATTGGACAGGACGTCGTCGACGGGGCCCTGCTCGACGATCTTGCCGTTCTGCATGACGATCACGCGATGGCACAGGGCGCGCACCACCTTGAGGTCGTGCGAGATGAAGAGGTAGCTGAGGCCGCGCTCGTCCTGCAGCTTGCGCAGGAGGTCGATGATCTGCGCCTGGACGGAGAGGTCGAGCGCCGATGTCGGCTCGTCGAGCAGGATGAATTCGGGTTCGAGCGCGATGGCGCGGGCGATGGCGATGCGCTGCCGCTGGCCGCCGGAGAATTCATGCGGAAACCGCGACAGTATATCGCCCGGCATGCCGGCGCTGACCAGCGCGTCGCGCACCCGTTCGACCCGCTCGCGCCGCGTCGCCCCTATGCTGTTGACAATCAGCCCTTCCTCGATGATCTGGCCGATCGTCATGCGCGGGTTGAGCGAGGAAAACGGATCCTGGAAGACGATCTGCATGCGCGAGCGCAGCGGCCGCATCTCGGCACGCGACAGGCCATGGATCGGCTTGCCGTCGAAATGGATCTCGCCGCGCTTGGCGTCGATCAAGCGGAGCAAGGCCTGGCCGAAGGTGGTCTTGCCGGAGCCGGATTCGCCGACCAGCCCCAGCGTCTCATGGCGACAGAGTTTCAGGCCGAGATCGTCGACGGCGACCAGTTCTCGCCAGTCCGGCTTCAGGAAGGTGCCGTGGCGCAGCATGAATGAGACGTGCACGCCGCTCGCCTCGAGGATGGTGCCGCAGCCCTCCGGAAGGGGTTTCGGCTGCCCATGCGGCTCTGAAGCCAGCAGCCGTCTCGTATAGGGGTGCTGTGGGTTGGCGAACAGCCGTTCGGTGACGTTGTGCTCGCACATTTCGCCATGCTGCATGACATAGACGTAGTCGGAGAACTGGCGCACCACGGTCAGGTCGTGGGTGATCAGGATCACCGCCATACGCAGCTCTTTCTGCAGGCTGCGGATCAGGTTCAGGATCTGCGCCTGGACGGTGACATCGAGCGCTGTGGTCGGCTCATCGGCGATCAGCACATCGGGATTGTTGGCCAGCGCCATGGCGATCATCACCCGCTGACGTTGCCCGCCCGATAGCTGGTGCGGGTATTGCTTGAGCCGCGCGGCGGGATCGGGAATCTGCACATGCTGCAGAAGTTCCAGTGCGCGCGCCCAGGCCTGCTTGCGGCTGACTTTGCGATGCACCCGGATCGCCTCGACGATCTGGCTGCCGACCGTATAGATCGGGTTGAGCGAGCTCATCGGCTCCTGGAAGATCATCGAGATGCGGTTGCCGCGCAGCTTGCGCCGGGCGCTCTCGGGAAATTTCAGGATGTTTTGCCCGTCATAGCAGACGCTCGATCCGGGGGACACGGTGGCGCGCCGCGACAGAAGGCCCATGACGGTGCGCGCCGTCACCGACTTGCCCGAACCGGATTCGCCGACGATGGCGATCGTCTCGCCGCGATAGAGCTGAAACGAGATGTCCTTGACCGCGTCGACGACGCCATGCTCGACCTTGAAGGCCACGGCGACGTTGCGAGCATCGATGATCGGCTGGCCCTGGCGTCCGTCATGGTCGTGACGGACGGTTGGTGCGAAGGATTCGGCGAGCGCGACGGTCATCTCAGCACCTCAATAAGGGTCGACGGCGTCACGCAGGCCGTCGCCCAGCGCGTTGAAGGCAAAGACGGTGACGAGCACGAAACCGACCGGCGACAGGATCCACGGATAGGTGCCGATGACGGAATAGGTCGCGGTGTCCTGCAGCATCAGGCCCCACGAGATCAGCGGCGGCTTGACGGCGAAGCCGAGGAAACCGAGGAAGGATTCGAGCAGCACCACGGTCGGGATCGCCAGCGTCACGGCGACGATCACGTGGCTCATCACATTGGGGAAGATGTGCTGCATGATGATGCGCCGGTCGGTGGCGCCGACCGCCATGGCGGCGCGCACATACTCGATCCGCGCCAGCGCCAGCGTCTTGCCGCGCACCTCGCGCGACATCTGCGCCCAGCCCAAGGCCGACATGACGATGATGACGAAAGCCAGGAAGACGTTGGTGGGAGCGGTGACCGGGATCAGCGTCGTCAGCGCCAGATAGAGCGGCAGCTGCGGGAAGGCGAGCACCAGTTCGACGAAGCGCTGCATCCAGACATCGAACCTGCCGCCAAAATAGCCGGAGACCATGCCGACGGTGGTGCCGATGACGGTGATGATGAAGACGACCGTCAGCGCGATCATCAGCGAGACGCGCGAGCCGTGGATGGCGCGCGACAGCACGTCACGGCCGAACTTGTCGGTGCCCAGGAAATGCACCGGCTGGCCGTCCAGCGAGCCGAACAGATGCCGGTCCGCCGGCAGCAGCCCGAACAGCTTGTAGGGCGCGCCATGCACGAAGAAACCAAGCAGCCTTGGATGGTCGTAGTCGGGACCGACGACGGGCTGGAAAGTGACCGGATCGAGGTCCGCCGAATCGGCCAGCGCATAGACCCTCGGCCGTGCGGTGAAACCGCCGTCTCTGTCATGGAAAACAGGCACCTGCGGCGGAGCGAAGCCGACATCCGTGACCTTCGGGTCCATTGGCGCGATGAACTCGGCGAACACGGCCATCAACAGCAGCAGCACGACGAGCCAGAGCCCGGCCATGCCGGTCCAGGAGCGCTTCAGCCGGCGCCAGACAAGCGCGATATAGCTTTCGTTGCCGCGCGCCGGTTTGGCGACGATGGGACCTTCGGCCGGCAGCGGTGGAGGGGATGGATCGCGCGCCAGCATCTCAGCGCTCCCCGAACTGGCGCACGCGCGGATCGAGCAGGACGAGCAGCATGTCGGCGATGATGTTGCCGACGATCAGCGTCGCCGACAGCACCATCATGAAGGTGGCGGTGACATAGACGTCGCCGACAGCCATGGAGCCGACGATCGCCGGGCCGACCGTCGGCAGCGCGAAGATGATCGCGGTCTCGATCTCGCCGGTCAGCATATAGGGCAGCACCACACCCTGATACATGATGAGCGGATGCAGCGCGTTGGGCACGGCGTGGCGCATGACGACGGCGGCACCCGTCAGCCCCTTGG
Source organism: Mesorhizobium sp. WSM4808 (assembly GCF_055811675.1). Classification (NCBI taxonomy): domain Bacteria; kingdom Pseudomonadati; phylum Pseudomonadota; class Alphaproteobacteria; order Hyphomicrobiales; family Phyllobacteriaceae; genus Mesorhizobium; species Mesorhizobium sp. WSM4808. The sequence continues at coordinate 86,620 of NZ_JBVVQX010000010.1, read as the reverse complement.
CCCTGGCCGTCTCGACATATTGCGCGTTCAGCGTATCGAGCAGATTGCCGCGCATGACGCGCATATTGTAGGCGAGGCCGCCGAAAGTCGCGATCGCCACCACCGGCCAGACATGCTTGACCAGGTCGACGAATTTGGCCCACGACCACGGCGCGCCACCATATTGCGGCGAGAAGAATGAGCCGATCTCCGACACGTTGAACTGGAACACCAGGAGATAGACGATGATCAGCGCCATCAGGAAGCGCGGCACCGTCATGCCGAGAAAAGAGATGGCCGACAGTGTCGAGTCGATCCAGGTGTATTGCCTTGTCGCCGCCCATATGCCGAATGTGATGCCCAGCACCGAGGCCAGCAGATGGCAGACCAGCGCCAGGAGGAGCGTGCGCGGCAGGCGCTCTCCGACCACGTCGGCGACCGGTTTGTTGTAGTACAGGCTGTAGCCGAAATCGCCGCGGGTGACGATGCCACCGATCCAGTTGAGATACTGGAGAGGCAGCGGCTTATCGAGACCATGCTCGATGCGATAGGCCTTTGCCTGCGCGTCGGCCTCGGCGAAGGAGGCTCCACCCTGGTTGATCGCCTGCGAGCGGATGTAGTCGGCATAATCGCCCGGCGGCGCCTGGATGATGGCAAAGGTGGCCAGGCTCAAAATGGCGAGGACCGGGATTGCCGACGCTATGCGCGTGAGCAGGAATCGCAGCATGGACGGTTCGTTTCCTTGTCTCGCCGATCGCGCCCTTGGTTGCGTCCGGAGGTTGGTTTGTCCGGACGCGCCAGCGGCGCGGCCGGAGGTCTCTCGGTCAGGGAGGTAAACCTAATTCATCGGCCCCTTCTCTCCGGGTTTGCCGGGCAACTCCTCGGGGAACAATTCGTATTTCGCCTGCTTGTCGGCCGCGACAAAGACCCGTTCGCGGATGATCGAATCCTCGGCCCAGTTGAACATGAAGATCGGCGTGCCCTGCGGAATGTTCGAGAAGCGCTTGTTGACGATCAGCGCGCCGGGATATTCCGTCAGGCCGACATTGTAGACGTGCTCCGTCGAGATCTTCTGGAATTGTTTCATCAGGCTGGCACGCTGGTCGTTGTCCTGCGTCGAGACGAACTTGTTGACGATATCGACGAGATCCTTTTCGAACGGCATCACATCGACCTCGCCGTTCTCCGGCGCCCGATGGTCCCAGCTGGTGCGCGGGCCGACCGGGGCAAGCTGCACGGTGTTCTGCACCACCGACGTCAGTTCCTGTTCGTTGCGCCGGACCAGCCAATCGAAGCGGCCCGAATATTGGGAAGCGTCGCGCTGGGTGCCGTTGAGGCCATTGAGCACGACCCGAAGCCCGAGCTTTTCCATCTGGGCGACGACGCCTTCGGCAAGGCTCTTGTCGGTCGTGTAGTCGTTGTTGACCAGCATCACGATCTCGACATTCTTGCCGCCGGCGGTACCGGAAGGGAAATTCACGAAGCCGTCGCCATCCGTATCCTTGAGGCCGGCCTTGGCGAGTTCCGCCTTGGCGCCCTCGAGGTCGAAGGGGTAGTAGACCGTCGAAGCGCGGTCGTAGAAGCTGGTTCCTGACGACAGGCCGCCGGGATAGATGGCGGTGAACGGCCCCTTGACCAGCGAGTCACCGAGCGCCTTGCGGTCGAGCGCCATGGTGACGGCCTTGCGGAAATCCTCGTTGCGGTTCAGCTCGCGGATCGCCTGGCCGCGTTCGTCCGGATTGCCCCAGCCATTCGCGGAAAAATTAAATCGCAGATTGTAGCCGATGAGCCGCGGGCCGAAAGCAAGACGGGCCGGTGCGTTCGCCTCTGCCGCACGCTTCAGCGAGGCGACGAAGTTTTCCGGCTGCTCCAGATTGGAAAAATCGGCCGCGCCGGCCACCGCCTGGACGTCGCGATCGGCCCAGGTCGACAGCTTGTAGTGCAGTTCGTTGAGATAGGGCAGCTGGTTACCCTTCTCGTCGACCTTCCAGTAATAGGGATTGCGGCGCATGACGATGATGTCGTCCGGCCGGTATTCGACCGGGACCCAGCCACCCATCACCGGCATGTTCATGAATTCCGGCGGGAAGGCATTCTTGAACTGATCGTAGGTGTTCTTCGAGTATTTCGGATGCTGCGGCTTCAGGATGTGCGCGGGGCCAGGACAGAAAGTGCCGTAGGCCATGGCGTACAGGTACTGCTTCGGGAAGGCATCCTTGAAGGTCCATTCGACGGTGTAGTCGTCGATCTTCTTCAGCGTCGTGCCGACGCCGAAGCTTTCCGGCGTGGCGCCGTTCAGCGGCGAGACGTTGGGATCGACCACCTCGTCGTCCCAGTAGAACATGACGTCGTCGGCATTGAACGGCACGCCGTCCGACCACTTCGCTCCTTCGATGAGGTGCATGGTCAGCTTGTGGCCATCGCTCGACCAATCCCAGCTCCTGGCCAGGTTCGGCAGCGGCTCGGTGTCCTTGGCCTCGACCTGGAACAGCGGGGCGGTGCGCGTCAGGCATTCGGAGAGGCCGATGTCGATGCCGCCCCAGCCTTGCGTCTGACCGGCGCCGTAGTTCCAGCCTTCCGGCCGCCCGCCGATGACGTGGCGCATCGTATCGCCATAGACGCCGATGCCGTCCTGCATGTTGCCCTTCTTGAAGACCAGCGGCTCCTTCGGCAGCCTGTCCTTCACCGGCGGCAGCTTGCCGGTCTTGACGTATTTCTCGGTGACCCAGTCGGGCTCGTGATATTCGGGGAGCGCCTTGAACTCCAGGATCGAGTCTCGCGCGACATAGTTGATCTTGCCTTCGGCGGGAAACGGTGTCGGCGCCGGCGGAACCGTCGGTTCGGAAGCGTAAGCACCGAGTGCCGAGACCGAGACGCTCAGCGTCAGTCCGGCAGCAAGGCCGATATTGCGGAAATTCCTCACGGTCTCTCTCCCTCTTGTTTGTCCGGAGCGTTTGCACCCGCTCCGCCTCTCCTCGAATTCAAACGGCTTCGTGGCAGTGGATCCGCCTCCCATGGATCCACCATCACCGCATGAATTCCAGCCGGCCCGTCTCAGCCGGCCCGTCTCAGCCGGCTCGTCTCAGCCGGCTTGCTTCAGCGCGGCTTTTTCGGCGCGTAATTCCTCGATCGAGCGAACGCTGCGCCGTGCGGCGCCCGCCCACTCGCGGGTCTTCACCTGGGATGTCGACAGCCGCTCCCTGGCCGCCGGAACCGCATGGGCATATTGCGGCAGCCAGGCCGCCTGGGCGACGACCATTTCGTCGACCATTTGCCAGACCTCTTCCGGCGTCGAAACCGCGCCGACCAGCGGGTCATGCAGCACGGCGAGCTTCAGAAGATCGATGTCGCCTGATATCGCGGTATGCACCGACATGCGCTGGACATTGATCGAGGCGATGCAGGTGGCGGCGCAGGCCTCCGGCAACGTGATGCCGGCGGCCATGTTGATGCCAAAACGGTCGACGAAGCCGGGCGACTCGATGATGGCATCCTGCGGCAGGTTGGTGATCACGCCATTGTTCTTGACGTTGAAGTGGCCGCGATAGACCCGGTTGGTCTCCAGCGCCTCCAATATGTGGCTGGCATGCTCGTTGGAGCGCTTCGCCCGGTCGATCGGCTTTGACGCCGCTTCGAGGAACTGCGGATATTCCGTCTCGAACCAGTTGCGGGTTTCGGTGGAGTAGCGGAGATAGCCGCCTGTCTCGCCGTGAATCCAGTCGGACATATCGATCCAGCGCGTGATCTCGTCGGGACGTTTGCGGTACCAGGGCAGATATTCGGAAAGATGGCCGTTGCTCTCGGTCGAATAGATGCCGAAGCGCTTCAGAACGTCGATGCGCAGCTTCTCCTGCCTGGAATAGACCGGATGCGCCTCGAAAGCGGCCACCAGTTCGTCCTTGCCGATGGGACGGCCGTTCAGGCGCAGGTCGATAAACCAGGTCTGGTGGTTGATGCCGGAACAGACATAGTCGAGTTCCTGCGTGGACTTGGCGCCCAGCACCTCGGCGATCTGTTCGGCGCCGTGCTGGACGCCGTGGCAGAGCCCGACAGTGTCGACCTTGCCGTATTCGATCGCCGCCCAGGTGTTCATCGCCATCGGGTTGGCGTAGTTCAGGAATTTGACGTTCGTCTCGGCGACCTCGCGCATGTCCTTGCAGAAATCCAGGATCACCGGGATGTTGCGCTGTCCATAGAGAATGCCGCCGGCGCAGATCGTATCGCCGACGCATTGGTCGATGCCGTATTTCAGGGGAATGCGGATATCGTCGGCATAGGCTTCGAGACCGCCGACCCTCACGCAACTGATGACGTAGCGTGCGCCTTCGAGCGCCTTGCGGCGGTCGGTCGTCGCCGTCACCCTGGTCGGCAACCTGTTTGCCTCGACGATCCTGTCGAGGATCGCCTTGATCATCTGAAGGTTGTGCTCGCTTACATCGGTGAGCGCAAATTCGATGTCCTTGAATTCGGGCACGCACAGGATGTCGGTGAACAATTTCTTGGTGAAGCCGACGCTGCCGGCACCGATGATAGCGATTTTGAAACTCACCAGCCGCACCTCATTCCATTTCGAATTGCAGGCAAGGAATGACAATGGGAAGCTGTTGCCACATGCCGTGGCATGTGTGCAGGACAAGCCGGAAACCGGCTCGCCAACCTCCCTGTCCGCTCCTCGACTGCGGATCTCTCTCGCTTTTCGACGGCGATTATGCGCTTATTCGCGAGCGCGACCAGAGAAGGATTATGCTTTCAAGGGTAATTTTGTGCTGCAGGATTTGATAAACAACGGACAGTCCATGCGCACGATCTCGCTGCCGCGCGGCCGCCAGCGCCTGCACGCCATGCCGACGAGCACGGGCTATGAAGTGCGCGAGGACGAGATCTACGACTGGGATGGGCGCAGGCGCGGCCAGACGCCGTTCACCGTGCTCCAGCACACGATCAGCGGAACCGGCCGGCTGCGCTACGAGAACCGCAATTACCGCCTGCAGAAGAACGACACATTGCTGGTGCTGGTGCCGCACAACCACCGCTACTGGCTGGCCGGGGATGAGCGCTGGGAATATTTCTGGATTTCGATGAACGGCGAGGAGGCGCTGCGCATCCACAAGTCGATCCTCAGCGTCTCGGGTCCGGTATTTCGGCTGCAGCAGGCGACGATCGATCATCTTGCCGATTGCAGCTTGCGCCTGATCAAAGGCGCCGCTTCGCCGGGTGCTGCTTCGGCGGTCGCCTATGAGGCTGCGATGGCGCTCTATGACGATGTCTTCGGCTCCCATGCCTTTGCCGAAAAACAGAGCGCCATGCAGCCGGTCATCGATCACATCAATGCCAATCTCGACAGGCCGCTGCCGGTGGCGGACCTGGTCCAGATCAGCGGCCTCAGCCGGGCCCATTTCTCACGCTGTTTCGCCGAGAGCGAAGGCTTGCCGCCGGCCGAGTTCGTGCTGCAGCAGCGTCTGCAACGCGCGGCGAAGCTGCTGACCAAGGCGGATTTTCTGCCGGTGAAGGAGGTCGCCATCCTGTGCGGCTTCGAGGACGCGAACTATTTTTCAAAAGTCTTCCGCCGCTGCTACGGCATCACGCCGAGCCAATTCCGCACCACCGGCATGTATGCCAATTTGCGGACACCGGCCAGGCGTGGCGTCAGGGCGCCTGATGACGAGACCTGACGCCGCGACGGTTAAAAAGGCAGCCAGCTAGGCAGCGCGCCGACTGCCGCCATCCAGCCATTCGAGATCGGCTTGCGACAGCGTGATGTCGAGAGCGCGCAGGCTGTCGTCCAACTCGTCCAGCGTGCGTGGCCCGATCAGCGGGATGGATGGGAATGGCTGAGCGAGCACATAGGCCAGCGCAATATGAATCGGGCTCTTGCCCAGTCTCGCGGCAAGTTCGACCGCCCGGTCGCGGCGGCCGAAATTCCGCTCGGAGTACCAGACCCGCACCAGTTCCTCATTGTCTTGCTTGTCCCGACCTGCGCGATCGGTGAAGAAGCCGCGCCCCTGACTCGACCAGGCGAAATTCGGCATCTGCCTGGATGTCAGCCAGGCCTTCCATGGATCCGTGGAGGACGTGACGCAGCCTGCCCAGATCGGCTCCAGCATTTCAGCCAGCGAGAAATTGTTGGACAGCGCGCCAGGCTTTTGCTTGCCGGTACGTTCGGCATAGGCGATCGCCTCATCCATGCGTTCCATTGTCCAGTTCGAGCCGCCGAACGGGCCGCGGATGCGGCCGGCCTTGACCTCACGATCCATCGCATCGACGAATTCGCCGACCGGCACATCGGGATTGTCGCGGTGCATGAAGTAGACATCGACGTGATCGGTCTGCAGGCGTTCGAGCGACTGGTCGAGCTGCTTGCCGATCACATCGGGATAGCACAGCGGCGAGTGCGCGCCCTTGGCGATGACCACCGATTGCGCGCGCACGTCACGGTTTTTCAACCACTCGCCAAGCAGCTTCTCGGTATAGCCGCCGCCATAGACATAGCCGGTATCGAAGAGATTGCCGCCGGCCTCGAAATAGGCATCGAGCAGGATCGAGCCTGAGGAAAAGGTACGGAAATCCTCGAAGCCGAGCGCCACCACCGATGCCGGCTTCGACAGGCCGGGAATGGTGCGCTTGGCGATCGCCGTGCCGCCGGACCGCAAAGGCCGGCCGGAGATGGTGTTGGTGCGCTGCGCGGCTTTCTCGATCGCGTATTCCAGGCCGGCTGCCGCCCGCCATTTATCCAGCACGCGCAAGGTGCCGAGGCTTTCCGCCCATGCCATGCCCGGCCAGGCGAATTCTTGGCCGCCGGCTCGGATCGCCTCACCGGCTGCGTCGACCTCGAAGGAATAGACATGGCGCTTCTCGTCGACGCTGATGGTCTGGCGCGCGCCGGTGAATGCGATGATGTCGATCCGGCCGAGGCCGACGTCGCGGTTGCCGCCGGCGAACCAGAAGTCCGGCACTTCGATACGGCCCTTTGTGCCCAGGACGCGCAGCACATTGTCCTGGTTGAGCGAAATGCTGCAGGAGACTTCGGCGACAATGCCGCCTGGGAAATGCAGCAGCGCGGACGCCCATTCGTCGACGCCGGACTGGCCCAGATGGGCGGTGCCGACCACCTTGTCCGGCTCAGCGAAAGGTTGTCCTAGCGCCGCGCCGGCAATCAGCCGAACCATCGAGACGGGATAGCCGCCAACGTCGAGAATGCCGCCGCCGGCGAGATCGTTGGCATAGAGCCGGTGCTGCGGCATGAAGCCCGGCATGGCGAAGCCGAAGCTCGATTTGATCATCCTGATGTCGCCGATGACACCGGACCTGATCAGGTCCACCAGCTTCAGCGTCTGCGGGTGCAGCCGGTACATGAAGGCTTCGCCGAGGAATGTGCCGGCCTTGCGTGCGGCGTGCATCATGGCGTCGGCTTCGAAGGCGGTCAGCGCAAGCGGCTTTTCGCACAGCACATGCTTTCCGGCCTCGGCCGCCTTGATCGCCCATTGCGCATGACCGGGATGCGGTATCGAAATGTAGAAGGCATCGATGTCGGGATCGGCGAGCAGCGCGTCGTAGCCGTCGAGAATGCGGGCGCCGGGAAAACTCTCGGCGAGGCCGGGCTTGGCGGGATTTCGCGCGCCGATGGCGACCAGCTTTCCGGTGCGCGAAGCGGCCACGCCACCGGCAAAGGACTGGGCGATGCTGCCCGGGCCGAGGATGCCCCAGCGAATGGGCGTGGTTGCGGTCATTGTCATTCTCCTTGAAGGCTGGAAAGGGCCGGCGGTCAGCGCAGCCGCAGTCCTTTTTCGTCGAACAGGTAGGATTTGCGGATGGAAACGGTGATCTCTGATGTGTCGGGAACCTTCGTCGCGTCGCGCTGGATCACCACGTCGTCACCGTTGGCCGTTCTGGCGTAGAGGAAACTTGTGCCGCCCAGGTGCTCGACCACGTCGATGGCAACCACGAGGTCGGCGTCGCCCTCTCCGGCATTGCCGAAATGTTCGGGCCGCACGCCGACAATGACCTTGCTGCCGATTTTTGGGCTGCCCATTTCAGGTGCAGCGCCGGTCAGCGGTTGCGTGATGCAGGTCTTCTCCTGACCCGCCAGCTCGACCACGACACCACGCGCATCGTGCCCGACGACCCGGCCTTTGATGAAGTTCATCTTCGGCGAGCCGACAAAGCCCGCGACGAACTGATTGTCGGGGTTGTCGTAGAGATCGAGCGGGCGGCCGATCTGCTCGATATGGCCGGCGCGCATCACGACGATCCTGTCGGCGAGCGTCATCGCCTCGGTCTGGTCGTGCGTGACATAGATCATTGTCGTGCCGAGCTCCTTGTGCAGCCGGGAGATCTCGACGCGCATCTGGACGCGCAATTCGGCGTCGAGGTTGGAGAGCGGCTCGTCGAACAGGAACACCTGCGGTTCGCGCACGATGGCGCGGCCGATGGCGACGCGCTGGCGCTGTCCGCCGGAGAGTTTTTTCGGGCGCCTGTCCATCAATTCGCTGATGCGCAGGATCTCGGCCGCCCGCTTCACCCGCCGTTCGGTGTCGGCCTTTGGATTGCCGGTCATGCGCAAGCCGAAAGAGAGGTTCTGTTCGACGCTCATATGCGGATAGAGCGCGTAGGACTGGAACACCATGGCGATGCCGCGGTCGGCCGGCTCGACATCGTTGACCACCTTGCCGCCGATGGCGATCTCGCCGCCGCTGATGTCCTCGAGCCCGGCGATCATCCTGAGCAGCGTCGATTTTCCGCAGCCGGAGGGCCCGACGAAGACGACGAACTCGCCGTCCTTGATGTCGATGCTGGCGCCATGGACGACCTCGAAGACACCGAAGCGCTTGACGACATTGTTGAGCGTGACCGTTGCCATGCTGCCCCTTACTTGACCGCGCCGGCGGCGATGCCCGCGATGAAATGGCGCTGCAGCAGCACGAAGACGACGAGCATCGGCACCGTCAGCATCACCGCGCCCGCCATGATGCCGCCCCATGACACCTTGGTGAGGCCGATCAGCGTGCCGAGCGCCACCGGCGCCGTCATCGAACCGGGTTGGCTGTTGATCAAAAGCGGCCACAGATAATTGTTCCAGGAGGCGAGGAACAGGATGATGGCGAGTGCCGCCAGCATCGGCCGCGCCAAAGGCAGCGCGACGAAGAGGAAGATGCGCCATTCCTTGACGCCTTCGACGCGCGCCGCATCGAAGAGGTCGTCCGGCATCATCGAAAAACTCTGCCGCATGAACAGCACGCCGAGCGAATTGAACAGCGGCGGCACGATCAGCGCCACCCAGGTGTTGGCGAGCTTGAAGTCGCGCGCCACCATGATGAATTGCGGGATCAGCACGACCGCATAGGGAAGCGTGATGGTGCCGAGGATGATGGCGACAACCACGCCCTTGCCGAAGAACTGGTAGCGGGCCAGCGCCCAGCCGGCCATCGACGTCAGCAGCACCGACAGGATGGTGTAGGTCACCGCCACCGAGACCGAAATGCCGATGGCGCCGACGAAGTTCGTGTCACGCTGCAGATTGTTGAAATTGTCGATGAAATTGCCGTGCGGCAAAAGCTCGATGCCGGGGCTGAAGATGCCGTTGTCCGGCATGGTCGAGAACACCACCATCATCCACAGCGGAAACAGCCAGATCAGCGCCAGCGGCGTCAGGAACAGATGCAGAGCGATGCTGCGTCCCAGTCTGGCGGAGGAGCGCGAACTCATTTCGGTTCCCTCGTCAGCCACAGCTGCGCCAGCGTGATGGCGATCGCCAGCCCGGCCATGGTGTAGGCGACGGCCGACGCATAGCCGAAATTGAGCGACCGAAAACCCTGGCGATAGAGCAGCAGGCCAAGCGTCTCCGTACCGCCGCCAGGTCCGCCGCGTTCGGTGATCAGGAACGGCTCGGTGAACAGCTGCATGGTGCCGATGATCGACAGCACGAGGCAGAATACGATGACCGGCTTCAAGAGCGGCAGGGTGATGTAGAAGAACTGCTTGAGCTTGCTGACGCGGTCGAGCGTCGCCGCCTCGTAGACATCTTCGGGAATGGACTGCATGCCGGCGAGCAGAATGATGGCGTTGTAGCCGGCCCAGCGCCAGGTCACCGCGATCATGATCAGCGCCATCGCCGGCGTGACGTTGGAAAACCAGTCGATCTTGGGCAGGCCGACGCTGTTCAAAAGCTTGTTGATGATGCCGAAATCGAGGTTGAACATCAGCCGGAACACCGCCGAATAGGCGACCTCGCCGACCACCACCGGGGCGAAGAAGGCAAAGCGGTAGAGGCCGCGCGCCTTCAAGAGCGGCGAGTTCAACAGCACCGCCATGACAAGCGCCAGCGAGATCATCACCGGCACCTGGATGACAAGGATGAGCAGCGTGTTCTTCAGGGCGTTGAAGAAGGCCGGATCGCCGATCAACCGGCCCCAGTTGAAGCTCGGCGCGAACCGCCACGGCACGGTACGCGTCGCCTGGAAGGAGATCATGAAGGAGCTGATGATCGGCCACACCCAGAAGATCGCGAAGATCAGCAGATAGGGCGTGAGGAAGCGATAGGCCGTGGCGTTGCGGTTGCGCATCCTCATCCTCCTTCTATCGATTGTTGTTTCACGCCATCGCCTGGGTCTTCCCTTCTCCCTTGTGGGAGAAGGTGTCGCCGAAGGCGACGGATGAGGCGTGTTCCAGGGAATGCCAACGTCTCACTCCGCTGGAGCACCCCTCATCCGTCTCGGCGCTATCGTGCCGATCCACCTTCTCCCACAAGGGGAGAAGGAGAAGCGGTGGTTATGATTTGATGGGCAGTCCGGTCGCCGCCGCGATCTGGCTTGCGGCATCGTCGAGTGCCGTCTTGGCGTCGGGATAGCCGCCGGCCAGATACTTGGTCTGCACGGCGCGGACGATGATTTCGGCGTCGCTCTGGAACTGCGTGCCGCGGCTCGGAACAACCTTCGGCAAGGTGCCGAGAATATCCTTCCACACCGCCTGGCCGCCCCAATAGGGCAGACCTTCCGAGACGTAGGGGTCATTGAGCGCCGAGATCAGGGACGGCACCAGGCCGAACTCCTTCAGCATCGTGATCTGGCCTTCATTGGTTCCGAGCGTGTATTTCAGATAGGCGTAGGCTGCCTCCTTGTTCTTCGACACCGAGGTGATAGCCAGCGAGGAACCGCCGAGATTGGCGGCGCGCGGCCCGTCGGCGGTGAGGCTCGGCATCAGATAGACGCCCCATTTGCCGTTTTCACCGGCAGATTCGGTGCGAATGGTGCCCTCATACCAGCCGCCATAGATCTGGGTGGCGACGGTGCCGGCGGTGTTGTTGGTGATCTTGGTGCCCCAGTCGGCCGACGAGATGATGCCGGCGTCCTTCATCTCCTTGACCTTGGTCATGGCATCGACGCATTTGGGCTGGTTGACCGTGATCGATTGTCCGTCCTCGGAGAAATAGGCGCAGCCCTGTTCGTTGGAGATCATGCGGAAGAATTCCGAGTCACCGTTGAAATCGGCATTGGTCATCGAGACGCCAGGATTGGCGGACTGGATCTTCTTGCCCGCGGCGATGAAATCGTCCCAGGTCTTGATCGAACCCGGATCGACGCCGGCCTTTTCGTAGAAATCGCGGCGATAGAACGCGGCAACCGGGCCGGAATCCCACGGCATCGCGTAGGCCTTGTCGCCCACTTCCAGCTCGGTGCGCTTGAAATCGGGGAACTTTTTCTGGTCGTCGGCTGTGTAGCCGAGCGTATGCAGGTCGACGAAGCAGTCGGGGAACTGGCTCCAGTAATTCTCGGCCTCACCGTTCTCGACGGTGACGATGTCGGGCAGCCCGACGCCGCCGGCGGCGCAGCCGGCGATCGACTTGTCATAGGTCGGCTGGTTGCCGAGATCCTGGACGGTGACCTTGACCTCGGGAAATTGCTTGTTGAAGCCGGCAATGGTCGCCTTCAGCGATGAAGCCGCGACATTCCAGCTCCAGATGGTGATTTCGCCGGATTGCGCGAAGGCCGGGGCTGAGCCCAGGGCAAGCGCGAGCGCGGCGCAGGTCATTGTGATGCGCATTGAAATCCTCCCATTTCATTTGCTCTCTCACTGTGAGCGTGGCTAGACTATGCAGTGGGCAAGGCCTGTCGCCGTCAAAAGGAATATGAAATTGGCGGAAAGTAAGATGCCTGAACGGCCGTTCTACCAGCCTGGGGCCAGCAGCGTGGAAGGCCTGCCGCTGCTCCTGCAGATGTTTCACACCAATCCGTTGGTGATGCTCAAGCCGCACTGGCACGCCCAGGTCGAGGTTAATTTCATCGTGCGCGGCAGCGTGCATTACCGCATGAACGACCACGAGATTTCGCTTTCGGCCGGCGAGATGTGCCTGTTCTGGGGTGGCCTGCCGCACCAGATGGACGATTTGTCCGACGACGCCATCTATGCCGGGGCGCATCTGCCGCTGGTGCATTTCTTCCGGCTGCACCTGCCCACGGATATAAGGCACCGGCTGATGACCGGCGCGACACTGGTGACATCAGCCACCGACCAGTCCGACAACCATAATTTCGAGCGCTGGAACCGCTACGCCCGGTCCGGCGACCAGGCCAAGGCCGAACATGCCGTCAACGAATTGCTGCTGCGGCTGGAGCGGGTGCGGTTCGAGCCCTACCGGCTGGTATCCGCAACTCCGACCGACCAGGAAACAGGCAGCCCCTTCGACCAGCAATCGTCGCGCAATGTCGGTCGCATGTGCGATTTCATCGCCGAAAACTTCCTCTACGACATCGATTGCGTGAACATCGCGGCGGCCGCCGACATCCATCCCAAATATGCCATGAGCCTGTTCAAGAAATCCACCGGCATGACGCTCAACGAGTATGTGAACCTGTTGCGGCTGAGCTATGCGCAGGCGCTTTTGATGCATCAGGACGCCAATGTGCTGCGCGTCGCCATGGATTCGGGCTTCGGCTCGCTCAGCGCCTTCAACAAGTCGTTCCGCAAGCTCGCCGGCATGTCGCCCTCCGATTTTCGTAGAGGCGTGACCGGCGCCAGATAGGTAGCGGCGACCAATGCGGGTCTGAGCCGCGAAGCATTGTGCGCCTCGATCGCCGGCTAAAGGCAGTGCCACGGCATGTCAGCCGGCAACAGCGGCACGGACAGGGATGGCGAAGGCCGGATCGTGCCATGCCGTGCCCGATTCCGGCCCGCAAGCGGCATGGAAACCGGGGCACCGCACGGCGTCGCTTTTCCTGCCTGAAATCGCCCACTAGGCGCTGGACAGGCCGAATTCCCGTGCTATAACCCACGCGCTTTCAAGGGGCGCCCCACGGCGCCTCGATGAATTCCGGTCTGCGAGTTTTCGTTTGCCGGAACAGGCCCAGATAGCTCAGTTGGTAGAGCAGCGGACTGAAAATCCGCGTGTCGGTGGTTCGAATCCGCCTCTGGGCACCATCCCCTCTTCTCCCGACACTTCCTGTCATCGCAGCTTCTACGCTCCAGGCTCTTTAGGCCCTTGAAATCGCAGCTCTTTTTCGCAATGAGGGCGCACGAGAGCGCGTTTCACGGGGTCTCGGCGTATTTGGTCCAACGAGGCGGAGGGGTGGTATTTTCGTTGGTATTGGACATCCTGATGGTATCGAAGCCGCCAATGGGAGGTTCCAAAAATGGCCCTTTCTGACTTGAAATGCAGAAACGCACGATCCTCTTCCAAACTCTTGAAACTTTCTGACGGAGGTGGGCTCCAGCTCTGGGTGCAGCCCACTGGATCCCGCCTATGGCGTCTCGCCTATCGTTTCGACGGCAAGCAGAAGCTCCTGGCCTTGGGCGGCTATCCACTCGTTTCGCTGGCCGAGGCGCGCCAAGCGCGCGACGACGCCAAACGTCTCTTACGAACTGGGATCGACCCTGCGCAGGACCGCAAATCGCGAAAGGCTGGTTCGGCGGAGGACACGTTTCGTTCAATCGCGGAGGAGTATGTAGACAAGCTGAAGAAAGAGGGACGTGCCGACCGGACAATCACCAAGGTCAAATGGCTGCTCGATTTCGCCTATCCCACGTGTGGCGGCAAATGCATCCGGGAACTTGATGCCGCCGATATTCTTGCCGCTCTTCGCACCGTGGAGGTTCGCGGTCGATACGAGTCGGCCAGACGACTGCGCTCGACGATTGGCAGCGTCTTTCGATATGCCATCGCGACCGCACGCGCGGACACAGACCCAACGTCCGCGCTAAGGGGTGCGCTCATCAGGCCAACGGTGACGCCACGTGCCGCCATTACTGATCCGAAGGCATTGGGCGGTTTGCTCCGTGCAATCGAGTCATTTGACGGGCAGCCCGCAACCCGAGCGGCTCTGAAGCTAATGGCGCTGCTGTTTCCCCGTCCCGGTGAGCTTCGCGCCGCTGAATGGGACGAGTTCGATTTCAAAAGCTCGGTGTGGACCATACCGGAATCACGAATGAAAATGCGACGACCGCACCGCGTGCCTCTTTCAAGGCAGGCAGTGTGTATCCTGGCGGAGCTTAGAAAAATTTCCGAGATCGGCACGCTGCTGTTTCCAAGTGTGCGATCGGCTGCCCGCCCGATTTCCGACAATACACTTAACGCCGCCCTGCGTCGCATGGGGTATAGCAAGAATGAAGCAACGGCCCATGGCTTCCGAGCAACGGCATCAACTTTGCTAAACGAATGCGGCAAGTGGCATCCAGACGCCGTAGAGCGACAGCTTGCTCACATTGAAAATAATAACGTTCGGCGCGCCTATGCCCGGGCGGAGCATTGGGAAGAACGTTCCAGGATGATGCAGTGGTGGGCAGATTATCTGGAAACAATTGAGAACGCAGGAAGGCGGGGGTAAACTCGATCTACTATGCGGGCAGCGATTGTCCTGCTGGGGTGCTCTGAGATCGCAAGACATAATATCGGGTGGCCTACGCGGCTCTATACTGACCTTGGCCCCTAACACTTCACGGCTTTTCGCCTTGCGCCTTGTTCGACAGGCTTCGGGACGCGCCTGTCTATTGCCTCGCGGAATGCGGTTCTTGTGGATACACTGAATGAAAGGGACCAAAAAGATTTCAAGGCGGCGGAGGTCGAAACCCTTGAATTCGTCTGCCGGTCGCCATTCAAGCTGCGAAGTTGCCGGCAGCCGCCGGCAAGCTGTGAATTAATATGAGTTGTTCTTGACTTGTTCTATAAGCGCCGGTCACTTAGCGTTCTAATTTGCGGGAGCGGTTGATGAGCAATTTGGAACTACGCGAGTTTCACTCTTTCCTTGAACGGTTGATCGAGAATTCGTCTCGGGAGCAGCGCTTTTCCGTCGATAAGATCGTTAACACAGTTCTTAGTGAACATCCTCAGCGCCTCGAAAAGATTCAAAACCAGGTCATAGGTTTGGGTCTGCGCGCACTTATCAGAAACAACTGTCGCGCCAAAACCAGCGCCACCGACAACGGCCCGGATATGTTCGGTGATTATCGCATCGGCAAACGAGTCTCGGTGCCTTATAAGGATGGCAAGGGCAAGCTACGCTGGGACAAGAAGCGGCGCGGCGAACTGACATTCGACGATTTCGACGAGATTATCGCACGCTGGGATGATCGCCCCGCCCGGCAGTCTCAGGATAGGAGAGATTTCGAGGACATAGCCAAAAGGATTCGACCGTATCGTGACCAGGCAGGAACTGTTGGCGAAGCCCTCGAGTTGGCTGCGCGCGACAGTCTATGAGCGCTAGCGAGGCTCCTGACGGGCACCTAGGTTAGCGCCAGCCGGTACCTGATTCCGAAATTCCGTGAACACTTCATTCGGTCATTCTCCTCATGTTGTCAGTTCCGATTAGGCCAGTCGGAAGGTATGAGCTTCACGCCCGATGCTTTTGTCCATCGACCCTTGACCGCCGCGACATATTCCGGATCCTCTTCGATGTAGGCGTGCTCGATCAGGATGACCTGAAGTCCGGCCCTGCGAGCGGTTTCTTCGAAAAGGAACCGGACTATTTTCTGCATCGCAACTTGGTCGTCGTCCTTTTCCATTTCCTTTAGTCGCTTCTCATCCCCACCCTTGGGGTAGTAGGGGCGGCTGATCTGATCAATTACGAGAAGGCCCGGGACGGGCGCGCGCATAGTCTCGAAGAGCTTCTGGAGAGAGAACGACAGCGCGAGGTGCATCGCGAGATAGTTCTGGTCCGAACCGACCTCCGCCATCGCGAGTACCGCTCGTCGCGTCGGCTCGATAAGCGAAAGGCTGGGCGCGGACGAGAAAACGACGCGCGCGCCGGTGGCCGGCACCTCTGTGGGAAGGTCTGCCAACATGTCCGTCGCAAAGTTGCTCACCATGTTTTCGGCGTCGCGCAGACGCTCTCGCCGCGCCTGTGGATCCACTTGGTCCCTGAGATTTTCGATCTCGGATTCAAGGGAGGCTGTGTTCGTCGAAGATATCTCGTAGTCTCTGGCGGTAGTCTCCAGAAATTGGTCGATGCGTCCTACTACCCTCGCACGTTCCTGCAGGAGCGATGCTGCGCCTGCGGATTCTTCCTCGACCCGGAGCAGCCCGCTGAGTTGGGCCTCAACCTCCCTGAGGCGGCCGGATCTTGAACCGATCTGGTTTTCGACGTGGCCGGAATGGTCGTCAAGGCGAGGGCGCATAACGTCGACCGCAAGGACTTCGTGCGCCACGATTGTCAAGGAGTTTTGGATCTGCTCTGCCATAGCCAGACCCGCTGCATTTTCCGCATCGCACACGGGGCAGCGCCCGTCGCCCAGCTTGAGGTGCTCGACCAGCTTGAGTTTGTGAGACTGTCCCGACACCGCAGTGCCGTAGCCCGCCGCTTCACGAATGGTTCGCCTCAGCATCTGCCGCTTTTCGCGCAGTGTCTGTAGTTCGGACACGAGCTGCCTTCGCTCCTCCTCCAATACGGCGCGCGTTTCGCTGTCCCCGGAAGCGGGCGTCAAGACGCCGTTCTCGGCGACGCCCCTCAGCTGATCGAGCAGGAGCTGGTCGGATGCGTCTGACGAAGGTAGCTCGGCGATGAGACCGATGCCTTCGGCCTGGGTGAGAAGGGCTATGGAACGCTGCGTCAGAAGACCTTGGCTTCGCTCCTGGGCTTTGGCTTCCCGTTCTATCCTGCCGAGGGCGGCCTCTAGTTGGCGGAGCCTCCGTGCGGCAAGAACGCTCGTCTGATTCACCGCGCCCAAAAAGTACGGCATTGTCGCTTTGATGTCCCGCGCCTTCTCGGGGCGGTGCAAATCGTGCAACAAGGTCTCTCTGCTGATGATGATGTCGCCCGATAGGAACAGGTAGGGTGTCACGTCACGAATTGTCGCGCGTCCTTTCTCGGATTTGGCTGCGACGGCAGGATCGTCCAGATCCTGAATCCCGAACGACTTCTCGATCATCGCGCGCGCCGTATCGCGGTTCGTCGGACCTTCGAGTCCTTCGGAAGTATTCGGAAGCCTTAGGTTCTTCCCGGTCCTCGCGAACATCTGGTTGGTGCCGCTCCCGGACTCCGGAATCTTTCTGCCGACGATGAGATCGCTATCCCCCAGCACCCAGTGGACGGCGACGGCCACAGCATGCCCGCGCACGAAAAACGGGAGCCGGCAATCTGTTGACCCCAGGCAGTAGTCGATAGCGTCGATGATCGCGGACTTGCCCGTCCCGGAAGCGCCCGTGATGACGTTCACCTTATTGATATCGAACTCGATCGTCCGGCGTCTGGCACCAACGCCGTAGAGTGCGATTTCACGAACGTTCCAACGGATCACGGCGTCACTCCGAATGCTGAAAAAATAGATCCTGCCGAACCGGCCTTGCCCATCCAGCTGCCGAGCCGCTCGGCTCGTTTGATCGCCCGTTTGGGGTTCTCGGGTAAGTTGTCCACCGGCGTTGTCGAGGGCGCCCGGGTACCAGGCTCGATGGTCCCAGAATTTCCAAGAGCGAGAGCCCTTGAACAAAGACCAAACCGGATTGCGGCGGAGACGATCTCCTTCGAAGCGTCGAGACGGACGCTCAGATCGAGACGTACGTCCGGATAGCGGTTCAGCCAGGAGAGAAGACCAGTTGTGGCGGCGGTCTCCAGGAAAGACGTCTCCAGGTCATCGGACAGTGCGATAGGCAGGGCCAAGTAAGCCAATGCGAGAGTTGGTGGCTTCCCTTTCGAGGCCGCCACGTATTTCCGGCAAAAGCCGAGGAGACCGAAAGTGCCGAATGCAGGGTTGGTCTCTGCGAACAGGTCATACGCAATGTTCATTACTTGAATCCAAGAAGCGCGACATAGTCGGGATGCCAGCCCACCCGGCCATCGATCGAAAGGACCTGGTAAGTGCCTCTGATGTAGCTCGGCGTGGTAACGCTCGGGGCGATGGACTCGATCTTGTCCGGCGCCTCATAATGGCTCCACTTTAGTAGCGCGCGTCCCTTCGACTGCTTCGTCTCTTCAGAGAGTCCGTTGCACTCGTGGCAAATGTCAACGTGGCGGTCGCACCATTCCTCGGCCAGACGGTCGTCGTATCTGGCAATCAGCTCCCGTCGCGAAGGATTTTCGGTCGACCAACGCGAACGGGCTTCGCGAGCCCGCCATTCGTTCGTGACGGCCCTTCTAAATTCCGCTTCGGTGCCGCCCACCAAACTTATCTGGTTCGCGACCATGGGGTGCGACTTATGGGATTCGGGAGGGAGTTCGACCGCAAAATAGTCGACGAGGGTGTCATGCTCAATGTCGGCGACGATCTCCATGTGCCGCTTCACGAGCTCAAAACGAGGGATAGCCTTGTCCCGCTTCCCGCAATGCGCATGGATGATTTGACGGTTCCACCATTCCACCATCAGGGCGGCTACCTGCGACTGATCTTTCGAGAGCACCGATGTCAGCGTTTTGGCAAGTTCGTTCTCGATTTGCCTGATGTTCTGCTGGCCGGGCATTATGCGCGCCCTCGACAGGATCTCGGCCTGGACGTCGTCGGAAAGTTTTAAGAATGCTTCGCATGCAGGAGCTCGTTTGGTGTGCGGCAGGAGCGTCCGATTACCAGCGGCGGATGTCCTTTCCTGAATGACGCGTCGAGCTTCCTCCTTAAGTGCAGCGACGAGTTCGTCCCTGCTTTCGGTCTCGCTTAGAAGAACTTGGAGGGGGGAGTGCGGCGAAATTTCCGCGACGGTGACGAGGTGGAGCCATGTCCGGGGAAGGTCCAGGTTCGGAAGCACGTCGATCCACGCCTTCAACGTCTTCCATACATTGAGACTGGCCACCGTGATCGCGTCCGGCTTTTCGGAAAGCGAATGCTTGAGTTGCTCAAGGATCGTCTCTCCGTTCGTCTTTAGAACGACATCGTCGAGCGTTTCAAGAAAGACCACAGCGTCGTCGCTCTGTTCCTTCCACAGTCTCAGGAGAGCGTATTGCGCCTGATAGAGAAACCCCAGGGCTGAGGCGTCGGCGCTGTGCGGGTTGGGATAGTCCAATTTTCGGCCTCGCGGATAGTAAATTGTGTCGTCGGCCTGATCGCGCGTTATTTGTGATTCCAATGATCAGCGCAGGTCTGTATGTATATTTAACGCAATCACATCGCTCAAGGTGCAACTCACGCGTTCCTGAACTTAAGTTGGACTTTGCTATCGAGGCTCATCTATCCTAGTTTTTGACGGTCTCGTGCAGGGGGAGCGTTGCCGAGTGTCAATGGACGGTAACAGCCCTGCACCTCCCAGTGAGAGGAACGGACTGCGTTTGCCAGATGCGTTCAAAAAGCGACGAGCTGTGTTCGGCCCCACGCGCGACGTCTGAGCAGCGGCTCGTCGGTCGCCACTCCCGGCACAAAGCTGCCGATCGCTGTGCGGCGCCCGAAATCGCGTTGGTTACCTCAACGTCGGAATGAGCATATCGGTTTTGGCACATAAGAGGGCCAGTTCTGTCGCGGCCGTTTTCAACGGCAACCCTCGGAATGAAGAAGGGTGCGCAAGAGGCCCAGCGGGGCAGTCGCAGGTGGTTAGCCTCGATCATGCACAATGCAACGTAGCGGTCCACAACTTGCCCCACGAGTCCGCTTAGAAACGCTCTCCCTACCGTGATCCATCCGGTTCATACGTTGCTGCCAGTTTGCGCCGAACGGACCTAGTCAGGCCGCTTCCGCTCAACGGGGCTCCTCTTATTTAACTGAGCACGATCTCGTCGCTTCGAAAAGGCAACCAGGATGCGGCTTTGTGCTTCGACACCAACACGCTCCGGAGTATCAGGGACGAGCCAGCGTCCATGAAGAGTGACGCATTCTCATATCCGCCGCGAGGTCTCTCTCGTGAGGAAGCAGCTCGTTATATCGGTGTCGGATCGACGCTTTTCGACGAAATGGTCGCCGATGGGCGTATGCCGAAGCCTAAGCGCATCAACAGTCGCACCGTCTGGGATCGTGTAGCGCTGGACATCGCTTTCACATCGTTGCCGGACAAAGACGGCGGTCTCCAAGAGCTGTTAGAGCGAAGCAAACGAGACGGGCAAAAAAGATAGTGCTACGTTCATTGCGTATACGCCAAAGGCGTAGTAGGCCAATGGGCTGTGGGGGAGGCGTGACGTGGACGAGAATGAGAAGATTGCCCAAGAAGTTAAAGCTTGGCGGGCCAAGGGAGGATTCACTGCCGAAGCCGCAGCTAAGGTGCTGGGAATACCGAGACGCACATTCGAAGGCATAGAGCAAGGCAGAGGCTTCCCTTACCCGGTGCTCCTGCGCGTTGCCATCGAAAGCGAAGCCCTTTCGCTACAGGCGATGCTGGAGAACTCCCCGCGCGTTGAGCACAGGCGGCAGAAGACTGGAAGGAGCATTTGATGGCTAGGCCCTTCAAGGATGCGCGGTACCCTGGGGTCTCTTCGCGTCTCAAGAACGGCAAGCTAGCTTATCGCTACCGCGCAAAAGGCATGCCCGAAATCCGCCTTCCCGGGAAGCCCGGCGATCCCGAGTTCAAGGCGGCTTACGAGAAAGCCACGCAGGGGCAAGGCAAGAAGGCAGTTATCATCGATTTGCCCGGTCGGGCACTGCCAAAAACCTTTGGCCATGCCGCGCACCGGCTTGAAACAACAATGGAGTGGCTGGATTTTGATGAAGCCACGCAGCAGAAGAATGCGCGACTGATTGAGCGATTTCTCAACCTGCGGGTCGATCCCAACTACCCACTCACCTGGCGCGATACTCCTGTTGAACATCTCGACGCGGATCATCTTCGCGCCATCATTGAAGACATCTTCAGGACAAACCGCACAGTCGCCAAACACATATTGGTCGCCATCAAGAAACTTCTGTGGGTCGCGACCGATGTCGAAAAATGGATCAAGCCGCAGGATGATCCATCGCTATCTGTCCGTGTGCGGGTGCCCAAATCGACGAAGAACCCAGCTTGGCCAATTGCGATGCGCGAAAGGTTCGAGGAGCGACACCCCATCGGCACAGCCGCACGCACCTGCTATGCACTCGGCTTCTGGCTTGGAAATCGGCGCGGGGATATCGCTGCTCTTGAGTGGGACGATCTTTTAACCGAAGAGATCGAACTGTTCGACGGCTCATTGGTGCTCATCGAGGCCTTTGATTTCCGCCAGAAGAAGAACCGCAACCGCCATGGCGGACGGGAGATGTTCATTCCAGTCGTAGACAAATTAGCAGCGGCCTTGGACCCGCTCGATCGCTCGAAAGGCGGCACTGTCTTAAAGAACGCCTATGGCAAGTCATTCTCGGAAAAGAGCTTGACCGGCATGATGCAGCACTGGACGCGGCAGGCGGGAATTCCTAGCGGCTACACGCTCCATGGCCTGCGCCGCACCTTCGGCACCTACCTCGCTGAATGCAACATCCAAGCGCGGGCCATTATGGATGCGATGGGCCATTCCTCAATGGCCGTGACGGATGAGTATGTCCGCGAGGCCAATAAGAAGCGGATCGCGGTTGATATTGCTCGTGCCATCAACGAGCGCGAGGCCAAACGCGACGCCATGAAGCGGCGGACAAACCTCCGCATCGTCAAATAACCAAATCGAGTCGGAACAAACCGGGGCCACGGCCTTTCCTTGGGCCCATAATGGGCCCAAAACGTTTTGGACCGATGGCACTTTTTGTCAATAAAATCAAAGGTTATGGTGGGCCCGGAGGGACTCGAACCCCCAACCAAGCGGTTATGAGCCGCCGGCTCTAACCATTGAGCTACAGGCCCCACGCGGGCTGGATTAATGTTTTTCGCATCGCGGCACAAGGCTTTCCCCGACGGGGTTCCGCAGATCGCCCAAATCAACCCATAATCGCGCTCTACGCGACCCCTTGCGACTTGATCGCAGACCAAGGAGATTTTCATGACCAGACATCTTTTGCCTCTCGCGCTCGCCACTGCAATCGCTTTTCCGGCGATGGCTGGAGCCGCCGATCTGCCGACGCCGCCCCGCATCATCGTGTCGGGCGAAGGCGAAGCAACCGTAGCCCCCGATCTGGCGGTCCTGACGCTGAGCGTCATGCGCGAGGCCAAAACCGCGCGCGCCGCGCTCGATGCCAATAATGACGCCATGGCCGCCGTGATCGCGGCGATGAAGTCCGCCGGCATCAAGGACCGCGATCTGCAGACCGCTGGCATCCAGATCAACCCGCGCTACAACTACACCAACAAGCCGGACGGCAGTCAGGAAGCCGAACTCGTCGCCTACCAGGTGACCAACACGCTTTCGGTGCGGGTGCGCGACGTCGACAAGACAGGCGAGGTCCTCGACAAGGCGGTGTCGCTGGGCGTCAATCAGGGCGGCGGCATTGCCTTCACCAATGACAACCCGGCAGCTACGGTCACCGAGGCGCGCAAGAAGGCGGTCGCCGACGCCATGGCCAAGGCCAAGACGCTGGCCGAAGCCGCCGGCGTCAGCCTGGGCCGGGTGCTCGAGATCACAGACCAGAACATCAGGCCGGCGCCGATGCCGATCAATGCCAAAGCCTTCGATGCCGCGGCCGGCGCGGCTCCGGTACAGGCCGGTGAGAACGCCTACAATGTGCAGGTCACCGTCACCTTCGAACTGAAATAAGCGGCTCTGACGATCCGTGGCTGAGCCTGGCCACGGCAATCATCAACCAATAGCGTGCATGAAAAAACCCGCGGGATTGCTCCCGCGGGTTTTTTCGAGCCACACCCTTCAAACGGAAAGGGGCTCGGCTAGTCCAGACCAATCTTCGCAGAAGATTGTGTCTCCCGGCTGATCTTCGTAGAAGATCATGCCGCCGGCTGATCCTTGCAGAGGATCATGCCTCTTGATCGGCCAAACCAAGCTTAGCGATAGATGACCGGGCAGCCGCGCTCATTGGCGAACACGACGACGACGCGGTCGCCATCCTGGCGGCCCGCCACTTTTACCGTACGACGGTTGACGTCGACGATCCGGACGCGATGGAGGCCCATGCGTTCGGCCTTGTCGAGGGCGCGGTCCGGCGAGCAGCCACGGCGCCAGTTGCCACGGCGCTCGTCACGGCGATGGCGATAACCGTCGTCACCGGTATAGACGCCGAAACGCGGGTCGTTGTTGTTGCCGAAGCCGAGATAGAGGCTGTCGGCGTGAGCGGGAACGGCCGCCAGCGTGCCGAGACCGACCAGGGCCGAAAGGGCTGCCGTCTTGATCGTGTTGAACATCGTCTTCTCTCCTTTTTGCGGGCCTTCGCCCGTCCTCGTGAACCGATGGTGGGAGAATGCGCCTGCCTGTCTGAACTCTTTACGAACCTGCCGTTCATCTCCGGTTCATATGGCGGGAAAAGGAAAGTTCCCGCCATTCGCCGTCGTCCCCAGCCCTCGGTGAAGGCCAGAACGCCTGACTCGGCGCCCGGTTCCGACCCCGCGGATTGGCCGAATGTCTTCAAACGCGAGGCTCTTGCTCACCGCCGCTGGTCCTACGGCTCCTCGTCCAGTACATAGTCAAAATAGTCTTCCGGCTCGGCAAGATCGGTTTCGCTCGCCTTGACCCGGCCGCGCATCGAGATGCCGGCTTCATGCACGGTCTCGGCGCTGCCCGACACCAGCCGGTGCCACCAGTAGAGGTCGCGGCCCTCGGCCACCAGCCGATAGGCACAGGTGCTGGGCAGCCAACTGATGGTTCGCACATTCTGTGGCGTCAGCCCGACGCAGTCGGGAACGCGCGCCAGCCGGTTGACGTAGTCCGAACAGCGGCAGGTCTCGGCATCGAACAGCCGACAGCCGACGCTGGTCCAGTATATCTCGCCGGTGTCCTCGTCCTCAAGCTTCGAAAGGCAGCATTTACCGCAGCCGTCGCACAGCGATTCCCACTCGGCCGGGCTCATCGCCTCCAGCGCCTTGGTTTTCCAGAATGGCGTTTCCATTTCCGGGATGTGGCCCCAGCCGCGGGCAAGGTCAAGCGCGGCAATGGTCGCAATTGCGGCTATCGCCAGGTGAATGACATGAAGTTGCCTTCAAAAGGTCGGTCAATCGCCCCGTACGGCCTCTATCCGTGCCAGACTGGAACCAATCGGCACAAGATCGGTTTCGGCAAGGATGGGACCCCACAAGGAGAATTTCGATGAAACGCCAACCACGGATTCTGGCAGGCACGGCACTCGGCCTGCTTATGGCATCCGCGCCGTTGGGCGCGTTCCCGCTTCAGGGAAGTGTCGCGTCCGGCCTTGCCCAGCGCACGGCAGCCCCATTCATCCTGGCGCAAGCAGCATGCGCCGAAGGCGAAGCCTGCGCACAACAGCAGCAGGCGGAACCCGAACAGAAGCGCGAGCGCAAGAAGGCCGAGCCTGAACAGCAGGCCGCGCCTGCCCAGAGCGAACAGCCCGCCGAGGAGCAGCAGCCACGCCGGAAGAAGCGCGACCAGCAGCAGCAGGCTGAGCAGGCGCCGGCCGAACAGGCCGCTCCGGCCGAGGAACAGCAGCCGCGCAGGAAGAAGCGCGACCAGCAGCAGCAAACCGAGCAGGCGCCGGCCGAACAGGCCGCGCCAGCCGAGGAACAGCAGCCGCGCAGGAAGAAGCGCGACCAGCAGCAGCAGACCGAGCAGGCGCCGGCCGAACAGGCAGCGCCAGCCGAGGAACAGCAGCCACGCAGGAAGAAGCGCGACCAGCAGCAGCAAACCGAGCAGGCGCCGGCCAACCAGGCGGAACCAGCCAACGACAACCAGCCCGGCGAGCAGACCAAGCCGCGCAAGAAGAACAGGCAGGACCAGCAGGCCCAACCTGAAGTCGCCCCGGCACCGAAAGAGGCTCCCGCTGGAGAGGCGACGGCCCCTGCCGGCGAACAGCCCGCGGCCCAGGGCGAGCAGCCCCAGGACACGACGAAGAAGCGTGTCAGGAAACCTGTTGGCGAGCAGCCGGCCACAGCCGAACAGCCAGCCACCGGCGAACAACCGGCCAATGGTGAGACGGCAGCACCGGCACAGGGCGAAAACCCGGTGCAAGGCGAAGCACCGGCCGATCCAAACGCCGCTCCCATCCTGGACAGCCAGAAGGACGCCGAGCGCAGAGGCGGCCGCAAGCAGGGCGACGAGATCGTCCCCCAGGATGGCGAGCAGCAGAATGGCGGGCAAAATGCCCAGCAAGGTGGCGATCAGGGCCGCAAGCCGGTGGCTGCTCCCATCGACCAAGGTCCGCCGCCCACCGACGACAGGGCCGCACAACAGGAGATCAAGCCCGAGAAGATCGCGCCGGTGACCGAGGAAAAGGGCACGCGCGTAGAGCGTGCGCCCGATGAGAACGTCCGTGACCGCCGGCGTCCGAAAGGCGTCGACGTCGTCAGGGAACTCGGCGACCGCGTCATCCTGCAGTTCAACAACCAGACATTCGTCGAGAGCAATGACGCCCCGCGCATGACCCGCGGCGCCAGGAACGTCTACTATGAGGATCTGTCGGGCGACCGCACCCGGGAAATCGTCGAGCGTGACAACGGTGTTCAGATCGTCACCATCCGCAACCGCTATGGCGACGTGATCCAGCGTTCGCGCATTGCGCCGGATGGACGCGAATATGTGCTGAGCTATGTCGATGAGCGGCACTATGAGGACGACAGCGACTGGCGCGATCCCGGCGATGATCTGCCGCCGATGCGGCTGACAATCCCGCGCGAGGAGTACATTCTGGACTCCGAGGATGTCGAAGATCCGGACGACTACTACACCTTCCTCGAACAGCCACCGGTGGAGAAGGTCCAGCGCCTCTACTCGATCGACGAGGTCAAACGTTCGGCCCGCGTGCGCGACATCGCACGGCGCGTCGATCTCGACACGCTCAACTTCGAATTCGGCTCGGCCTCGATCTCCGACACCGAGGTGCAGAAGCTCGAGGGCGTCGCCACCGCAATGGAGAAGCTGTTGAAGAAGAACCCGGCCGAGACCTTCCTGATCGAAGGTCACACCGACGCCGTCGGCACACCGGAGGCTAACCTGGCTCTTTCCGATCGCCGCGCAGAATCGGTGGCCGAGGCTCTGACCAACGCCTTCGGCATCCCGCCGGAGAACCTGACGACACAGGGCTATGGCGAGGAGTATCTGAAGGTCAATACGTCGGCGCCGAACCGCGAGAACCGGCGCGTCGGCATTCGCCGCATCACCTCGCTGGTGGCACCTGTGGCCAGCAACAATTAGGTTATGATTTCAAAATCATGACCCGGTTTGTGGAATCGGCACGAGAAGCATCCATCCCCGGCACCGCCGGGGATGGATGGATGTGACGGGTTCAACAAGAATTGTACGGGCATTAGACACGGCTCATTGAATCGCGAGCCCAGCCACCCCAGATTCGGTGCTGGGCGTTCCCTGCCCCGTCCCGGCTCCAGCGGGACGCATTGAACCCCGCCGGACCTTGTTCGGCGGGGTTTTTTGTCTTGCAAACGGTGGCGGCCTGGCCGAATACGGCCATTGTCTGAGAGATAACCAGCCGGAATCATCCCATGAAGCGTCTCGAACTCGCCATCGAATCGATCATTCTCGCTTCACGCTGGTTGCTCGTCGTTTTCTATATCGGCCTGGCCCTGGCATTGGCCGTCTATGCGCTGTCATTCGGCAAGAAGCTTTATGAGTTCATTACCCTGGCGTTCACGCTCGGTGACACCGACACTATCCTCAAGATGCTCGGCCTGATCGATGCCGCACTGGTTGCCTCGCTGGTGGTGATGGTCATCATCTCGGGCTACGAGAACTTCGTCAGCCGCTTCGACGACCAGGAGGGTGGCGTGCACTGGCTGGGCACCATCGATGTCGGCTCGCTGAAGGTCAAGGTTGCCTCGACCATCGTCGCCATCTCGTCCATCCACCTTTTGCTGGTGTTTTTGAACTCGTCGACCTACACGACCGACCAGCTGATGTGGCTGACCATCATCCATCTCGCCTTCGTCGTCTCGGCCCTCATGCTCGCCTATATCGACCGGCTGATGGGCCTCGGCAAAGGCAAGAAGGATGAGGCGTAAGCAAGCGCCTGCCGGACCTTGAATCACTCCGGCAGGGTTGGCGCCCTATCGCTTTGTGAGCAAGGCTTTGCCGTGGCTCAGCCACGGCGGATGGCTTAGCTCGACGCTCACAATGACGCGGATCTAGTAGATGCTCTTGATCTTGCTGTCCGTGCGGGCAAACACCTCGTCAGGGACAAAGAAATCTCCGGCCAGAGGCCCGGTCGCACCTGGCGCATAGGCTGAAAAGTCGCTGACGCCCTCGGCGCGCAGCACCTCCTCGTCGATGTAGAAATTACCTGTTGTCTCGCGCGCCGGCCGCATGAAGATGGCATGCGCGGCGTCGGCCATGATGTCGGGCAAACGGCTCATCGCCGCCACCGTCGCGCCGCCGAGCAGATTGCGCACCGCCGCCGTGTCGATGGTCGAGATCGGCCACAGTGAATTGACGGCGATGCCGTCCTTGGCGAACTCCGCACTCATGCCCAGCGTGCACATCGACATGCCGAACTTGGCCATCGTGTAGGCGACGTGGTTCCTGAACCACTTGGCCTTCATGTCGAGTGGCGGCGCCAGATTCAGGATGTGAGCATTTTGCGCCAACTTCAGGTGAGGAATGCACATTTTCGAGACCAGGAAGGTACCGCGCGTGTTGATCTGATGCATCAGATCGTAGCGTTTCATGTCGGTCTCGAGCGTGCCGGTGAGTTGGATGGCGCTGGCATTGTTGACGCAGATGTCGATGCCGCCGAATTTTTCCACGGTCCTGGCGACCGCCTCGGCCACCTGCGCCTCCTCGCGGATGTCGCACAAAACAGGCAGCGCCTTGCCGCCAGCCTGCTCGATCTCTTCGGCAGCGCTATAAATCGTGCCCGGCAGCTTCGGATGCGGTTCGGCGGTCTTGGCCGCGATCGTCACATTGGCGCCGTCACGCGCCGCGCGCAGCGCGATCGCCAGCCCGATGCCACGCGACCCGCCGGAGATGAACAGCGTCTTTCCCTTGAGCGACATTTCCTTGCGCCTCCCTTCAACACAACAGGCGCAAACCTTTGCGCGGCGGGCGACCGCAGCGCAAGACCCGACACGCTGGACACCGCGTTACGCAGGGTAGGGTTTATGACTAAACCAGCACCAGCCCTTGGCGCATCGCAATGGCAATCGCATCGGTGCGGTTGGCGGCACCGAGCTTGATCAGGATCGCGGCGACATGGAACTTCGCGGTGTGCACGGAAATGTTCAGCCGCCGCGCAATCACCTTGTTTGGGGCGCCCTCGGCCAGCAGCGCCAACACTTCCGCCTCGCGCGGCGACAGCGTTGGGCGGGCGGCATGCTCGTCGGAGGCCTCCTCCTCGAACGGCTCGCCATCGCCGGCACGGAAATCCTCATGGCGTCCGCTTCCGCGCTCGCCCGAGACGCGATAGCCGGCCGCGGCCAGCCGCGCCGCCGCGGCGATCAACAAATCGTCCGCGCCAGCGGACATCACGGCCAGCACCTCACCGGCGGGCCGCTCGCCGCCAGCGCGTCCGGTCAGCAGCACCCGTGGAATGAGGGCCGGCACGCCATCACCAATGCTGTCGTCAACGATGGCGACGTCGGCTCTTCCACCGCCGGCCACGACCGGCAGCAGGTCATCGCTCGCGGCCAGCGAGGCCGCCAGGCGCTCGGCGCGTGACGCATCGCCAAGCGCAATCAGCACCACCAGCCGCCGCGAGACGGCACCGTCATGCATGATCCTGTCGCTGGTGAGCGTGTCCATGGATGCCCTCAGCTCAGCGGCTTTTCGCCGATTGTCAGCGCGACATCGCGCTGTTCGCCGCCGCGCACGACACCGAGCGTCACCGAAGCGCCGGCACTGTCGGGTCCGAGCCTGCGGATCAGGTCCCGCGGGCCGTGCACCGCCTCACCGTTCCACGTCACGATGATATCGCCAAGAGAGAGACCGGCGGCCTTCGCGGGACCATCGTCATCGAGACTCATCACCATCGCGCCGTGCGCGTCGCGGTCGCGTACCGGATGCAAGCCGGCGCCGAGATAGCCGCGCGCGACATGGCCCTTTTCGCGCAAGGTCGCGACCGCCCGCTCGATCGTCTCGTAAGGCATGACCAGCGCCCGGTGGCGCGGTCCAAACAACAGCATGCCGATCAGCGCACCCTTGGCGTCGAGAACCGGGCCGCCCTCGAAACGGCCGCCGGCGCCGACGGCAAGATTGATGCGCCGGTCGATGGTGCCGCCGCGCATCGAGCGCCAGGCCGGGCCGACTTCGCCCACCGAGCCCGAAACAGCCAAAGCCGAACCGTCGCTGCTGCCGATGGCAATGGCGATGTTGCCCGGCCGCACCGCATCGGCCTTGGCCAACGGCGCGGCGCTGACGGCCTCCGCCGGCTTCAGCAGGGCAACACCGGTCGAAGGGTCGCGGCCAACCAGCTCGGCCTTCACCGTTTCCCCCGAGGCCAACACCAGTTCGATCTCCTCACCGGCCTCGACAGCCTCTTCAGCGGTGACGAAATAGCCGTCACGCCAGTGGAAGGCGCTTGCCGTGCGGTGATGATGCGTGGCGAAGCCAGCCGTCGCCGGCGCGGCCTTGGCGGCGAGATCGGCGACGGCTTGCGAAAACGCGCTCAGATTGAAATCGCTCATAATGGTCTCCTGGGTTCATCCATGCCCAGATATCGCTCGACAGCGCGTCCGCGGGTACTCGCCTGACGGCTAGTTGCCGGTTTGACTGGCCATCTGGTCAGGTCGCTGCGGTTCCAGCCGCTCCGCACATATAGTCACGATCAAGCCTGAACACACGGAGCCCTCCCATGGCCCTCGCCGCCGCCAAATTCCAAACCGATGATACGCTGCTCGACGCCTATTCGACGACGGTTGCCGACGCTGTCGACCGCATTGGTCCGGCCGTCTGCCGCATCGAGCGCGTTGGCGGTCAGGGCGGCCATGGCTCCGGCTTCGTCATTGCGCCGGACGGGCTGGTGGTCACCAACTTCCATGTCGTCGGCGATGCCAGGACAGTGCGCGTCTCGATGCCGGACGGCGCCTCGAGAGAGGGTCGTGTTCTTGGCCGCGATCCCGACACCGACATCGCGCTGGTGCGCGCCGACGGCAGCTTTGCCGACGTCGCACCGCTGGGCGATTCCAAGCGGCTGCGGCGCGGCCAGATCGCCATTGCAATCGGCAATCCTCTGGGTTTTGAATGGACCGTCACCTCCGGCGTCGTCTCTGCGCTCGGCCGCTCGATGCGCGCCTCCACCGGCCGGCTGATCGACGACGTTATCCAGACCGACGCAGCGCTCAATCCCGGCAATTCCGGCGGACCGCTGGTGTCGTCGGCCGGCGAGGTCATCGGCGTCAACACCGCCATGATCCATGGCGCGCACGGCATCGCCTTCGCTGTTGCCTCCAACACCGCCAATTTCGTCATTTCGGAGATTATCCGCTTCGGCCGCGTGCGCCGCGCCTTCATCGGCGTCTCGGCCGACACCGTCAATCTGCCGCGACGCGCAGCGCTCCTGTCGCAAGTGTCGACCAATACCGCGGTGCGGCTGCGCAGCGTCGAGAAGGATGGCCCGGCGGCCAAGGCCGGCTTGAAGGAGGGCGACATCATCGCCGCAATAGACGGCCGTCCGGTCACCGGCGTCGACGACCTGGTGCGCGTGCTCGACGCCGAGCGCATCGGCCGCGAGACACAATGCACCGTGGTGCGCCGCACCGGCGTCAGCCAGGTGACGGTGATGCCGGTTGCAAGGGCGGGCTGAGGACGGTCACCGTTCCACCGCCCCCTCCGCGTACTGCGCCAGAAACGCCTCGCTCGGCGGAATCGGCTTGATGACGTCGATCAGCACGCCATTGGGATCCCGCGTGATGAAATGGCGCTGGCCGAAGGGTTCGTCGCGTAGAGAGCGCAGGATCGGCAGCCCGGCCGCGACGATCCGTTTATAGACCGCATCCGGGTCCCTCACCTCGAAGTTGATCAGCAGGCCCGACGCGCGGCCTCGCCCCTCTTCCGGGATCGTCTCATGATCGCCCTGGACGATGCCGAGATTGACTCTTCTGTCCTCCACCGATTGCAGATGCACATACCAGTCGCTTTCGAATAGCGGCTGGAAGCGAAAATGCTCGATATAGAACGCCGTCGTGCCGGCGACGTCGCCGGTCATCAGCACCGGGTAATAGCTCGTCGTCTTCATCTTTCCTTCTCCCGTGAGTTAACATACAGTCTGCATGTAGATTGAATTAACATACAGGCTGCATGTATGCAACATCATTCCGCGCGTCGTTCCAACCGTGACCGCACCGAGGCGACGCGCGCCGACCTGATTGCCGCGGCACGAAAGCTGTTCACCGAAAAATCCTATGCCGAGACCAGCACGCCGGAGATCGTCGCTGCCGCCGGCGTGACGCGCGGCGCGCTCTATCATCACTTCGCCGACAAGCAGGCGCTGTTTGCCGCCGTGGTCGAGCAGGAGGCGATGGCGGTGGCTGAGGAGATCGAGCGCGCTTCGCCGCCATCGCTCAATGCCCGCGACGCGCTCATTGCCGGCTCCGACGCCTATCTCACTGCGATGCGCGCACCCGGCCGCACGCGGCTACTGCTGCTCGACGGCCCGGCCGTGCTTGGCCGCGCCGCCATGGACGCGATCGACAACCGCCACGGCAACCGCTCACTGCGCGAAGGGCTGGTCGCGGCGATGCGGGCGCAGACGATGACGAGATTGCCGGCCGACGCGCTGACCGCGCTGCTCGGCTCCGCCTTCGATCGTGCCGCCCTGGCCATCGAGGCCGGTGCGTCAGCTCAGGACTACCGCGCCGTGCTCATGGCACTGATCGATGGCCTGTCTCTTCCTCAGGCACCTCGCCCGGTTCGAACTCGTTGAAGCAGCCGAGCTGGCGCTTGAACTGGTCGATCAGCCAGGCCGCCGCGGGCTTCGGGCTGCGATCGTTGCGGTGCATGGCAAACAGCGGCGAACTCACCTCCCTGAAGGATTCGAGGTCGATTTCGACCAGCCGGCCACTCGCCAGGTCGTCTGCTATCAGCCAGCGCGGCAGCCCGCCCCAACCCAGCCCCTCGCGCATCAGCATATGCTTGGTGCGCACATCCGTCAGCCGCCAGGTGCGGTAGGCGAAGACGCCGAAGTCGCGCCCCTTGGTGCGCTCCGACTGGTCGGTGACGACAAGCTGCGTGTGTTCGCGCGCATCCTCGATCGCCACCGGCTTCGGCAGCAGAGCCAGCGGATGGCTGGGCGCGGCGGCCAGCACGATCGACATGAAGCCGATGCGCACGAGATGCACATCGACATCGCCCAGCAGGCCGCCAATACCAAGGTCGGCCTGCCCGCTGACGACATGATCGGGGATCAGGCCGAGCGTACCGATATGCAGGCGCAGCATCACGGTCGGAAACTGCGCCTCGAACGCCTTCAGCACCCGCACCAGCACCGGCGACGGCAACGCTGCGTCGACCGACAGCGCGACTTCAGCCTCGAGCCCTTGATGATGGCCGTCGACGCGCGAGCGGATGCGCTGCAGCACACCGATCATGCGCCGCGCATCCTCCAGCATCGCCCGGCCGATCTCGGTCAATTGCGGCTCGCGGGTACCCTCGCGCTCGAACAGTTTCAGCCCCAGCTGCGCCTCGAGATTGGCTATGCCGTAGCTGATGACGGACTGTGCCCGATTGAGCCTGCGGCCGGCGGCCGAGAAGCTGCCGGCTTCGGCGACTGTCACAAAGATCTGAAGTTGATCGAGCGTCGGATTGGGCTGCATCGTGATATCTAACTTATAGATGGATCGTATAGAAAATATACCAGTTTATTGAATGGATCGAAAGTCCCATATCTGGCGGGACAAATCATTCCAACCGCTGGAGAGCCCAAAATGTCCATTCTTCTCATCACTTCGAGCCCGCGCGGCGCCGCCTCCCATTCGACCCGCATCGCTACTGAATTCGCTGAAAAGCTCGTCGCCGCCGATCCGTCGAACACGCTCGTCGTGCGCGACCTCGTCGCCAATCCGCTCCCTCATATCGACGCCGACTACGCGAGCGGCATCTACGTGCCGGCGGAAGCGCGCACTGCGCGCCAGGCTGAGGTCGTCGGCGTCTCCGATGTCGTGCTCGACGAGCTGTTTGCTGCCGACACCGTGATCCTGGCCACAGGCTTCATCAACTTCAACATCTCCTCGACGCTGAAGTCCTGGGTCGATCATATCTCTCGTTCCGGCAAGAGCTTTTCCTATGGCGAGAACGGCCCCAAGGGTCTCGTCACCGGCAAGAAGGTCTATATCGTGCTGGCTTCGGGCGGCATCTATTCCGAAGGTGCGGCCGTGCAGTTCGATCACGCCATTCCCTACCTGCGCGGCGTGCTCGGCTTCCTCGGCATGACCGATGTCGATGTCATCCGTATCGAAGGCGTCGGCATGGGTCCTGACGCGGTGACCGCAGCGCTCGCCAAGGCGACCGCCAAGGTCGATGCCGTGGTGGCAGCCAGCCAGGGTGTCGCGGCTGCCGCATAGGGAAAAGACTTAAATTGGAGGGCAGGCGCTTGGCGCCCGCCCTTTTGCAATGCGCTCCCCGCTTGTTTTCCTGACAGTAAACAGCGCGAAGCGACCAGAGTCCTTTGGGTGTGACTTGACGATCCACCTTGGTTCACTCACAATCACAATGAACCAAGTGGATCGAAACCATGACGGCTTTCACCGTACGCCTCCCCGACGACACGACAAACAGGCTCGACCAACTTGCCGAAAAGCTCGATCGCTCGCGCTCTTATGTGGCCGCCAAGGCCATCGAAGACTTTGTAGCTCGTCAAGAGTGGCAACTCGCTGAGATAGAGGCCGGATTGGCCGAGGCCGAGCGCGGTGAGTTCGCCAGCGAACAAGAGTTGGCCGCCGTGATCGGGAAATACGTCAAGCCCGCCGGCTGATCCATGAGCCGCAAGACAATCCGTTGGACCAAGCGGGCTTTGCGTCGGCTTGGCGAAATTGGCGCGCATATCGAGAAAGACAGTCCCGAAGCTGCCGCCCGTGTCATTGGGCGCATCTTGTCCGCAGCGGAGTTGCTTACCGAACAGCCGGCTATGGGTCGCGTTGGACGCATCAAGGCGACGCGAGAACTCGTTTTGGCCGATATCCCATATATCGTCCCCTATCGCGTAAGCGAAGATGCCGTCGAAATACTTACCGTCATACATGCCGCCCAACAGTGGCCAAAGAGCCTCTGAGCCAACTGGCCGCTGCCTTTCTAGCCGATGAAATGCCTGAGCAACCCCGCCGAAGCGACTCCGATCAGCACAGTCGGCAGCATGGAAAGCCGCGTGGCGGCCACCAGCGTAACAGCCAGCGCCAGAATATCCGCCGGGGACTTCGACACGAAGGCCGGTGCGATGACCGCAATCAGCACGCAACCGGGCGCCGCTTCCATCACCGCCGTGGCACGCCCGCTGAGCGTACGGTTGCGCAGCACGACATAGCCGCCGATGCGCGTGAGATAAGTGACGCCAGCCATCAGCACGATGGTGAAAAAGGTCGTTGCATCGATCATGCATCACTCGCCATCAGCCAGGCCGCGACCAGACCCGACATGGCGCCCGCGGCGACATACCAGGCGCCGGGAACGAAGAGATAGACCAGTGCCGCCACGACCAGGCTGACCAGCCAGGGTCGCGCCGCCGCCATCCCCGTCCACATGCCGCGCATCAGCACCAGGAAGACAGCCGGGAACGCCATGTCGAAACCATAGGCCCCGACGTCGCCGAGCATCGGACCGAGCAAGGCACCCAGCGTGGTGAAGACCACCCAGGTGAGATACATCGCCAGCGCCGCGCCCAAATAGTAGCGCGGGCTGAATGCCGGCATGATGCCGGCAGCAGTGCGCTGTCTGGCATCGGCCAGACCCAGCGCCCAGCTCTCGTCGCACATAAAGAAAAGCGCCGGAAACACCTTGCGCCGCGGCAGGTGGCGCAGGAACGGCGCCAGTGCCGCACCCATCAGCAGGTGACGGCTGTTGACCAGGAAGGTGATGGCGACGATGAGCACGATGTGCGGCGGCGACGTCCACAATTGGATCGCCGCGAATTCCGAACCGCCGGCGAAATTCAGCCCTGTCATCATGGACAATTCGACAGCGCTCAAGCCTTTCTGCGTGGCCTGGGCGCCGAGCACCAGCGCATAGGGTATGGTGCCGAACAGCACCGGCGCGCAGGACGCCACGCCACGGCGGAATTCGGATCGCGAACCATTGCCCGCCGCCTCGATTGCCTGTGAAATGCTCATGTGTCTCCACTGGCGCGCCTCGCGGCCGCCGCTGCCCTGCGTTTGAACTCTCATGATACTGGCGGCAAACATACCCACAATTCTCCGCAATATGGTTGCGAATATTGTTGTACTTCAACTAGGTTCGGCATTGAGTGCCATTAATTTCAAAATAGATGGAATCTAGAGCCATGAAGCTGGATGAGATCGACAAGCGGATCCTGCGGGCGCTGCAGCGCGACGGCCGCATGGCCAACAACGATCTGGCCAAAGAGGTCGGCCTGTCGCCCTCTCCTTGCCTGCGGCGCGTGAAGCTGCTGGAGGAAGCCGGCATCATCGATCGCTACGTCGCAGTGCTGAACCCCGGCAGCATCGGCAAGGGCCTCACCTTCTTCACCCGCATCTGGCTGAAAACGCAGGACGAGGACACGATCGAGCATTTCGCCACCGAAGTCGCCAAGCTGCCGCAGGTGATGGAGTGCTATTTGATGCTCGGCGATTGCGACGCCATGGTGCGCGTGGTGGCGGCCGGCATCGACGATTACCGCCGCTTCCAGTCGGAGCATCTGAGCCGCATCAAGGGCGTGCAGAACGTCAAGACCGACGTCCCCAGCCAGACGATCAAATACACGTCGGAACTGCCGATCTGAGCTGCCGAAAACGGCGTCACGTCAAACTGGATAAAAAATGCAACCGGATTGTAGGATCGAACCCGGTGCCGGCGTCCTTCGGGTGCAAGCAGCGCGCAGCGCTGCCTTTAGGCATGGGAGATTTGAATGAGCCTTTCCTATCGTTGGGTCATCGTCGCCGCTGGCGCGCTGATGTCCTGTGTCGCCATCGGGACGATGTTTTCGCTGGCGATATTCCTGGAGCCGATGGCGATCGACACCAACTGGTCGCGCGCCGGCATTTCCAGCGCCATGACGCTCAACTTCCTGGTGATGGGCCTTGGTGGCTTCGCCTGGGGCGCGATATCGGACCGTTTTGGCGCCCGCATCGTCGTGATGATCGGCGCGGTGCTGCTCGGGTTGGCGCTGGTGCTGGCCAGCCGCGCCGGTTCGCTGCTGAGCTTCCAGATCACCTATGGCGTGCTGGTCGGTCTCGCGGCAAGCGCCTTTTTTGCCCCGATGATCGCGCTGACCACAGGCTGGTTCGACACCAACCGCAGCCTTGCCGTCTCACTGGTCTCGGCCGGCATGGGCGTGGCGCCGATGACGATCTCGCCCTTCGCCCGCTGGTTGATCTCCGCCTATGACTGGCGCACCGCCATGTTCGACATCGGCATTACCGCCTGGGTGCTGCTGTTGCCGGTGGTGCTGCTGGTGCGCCAGCCGCCGAAGCCCGTCTTGGTCGACACCGGCTCCGCGCCGGTTGCCGAAGGTGCCGGCCTGACAGTCAGCCAGGCGCTGCGCTCGCCGCAATTCATCGTGCTCGGGCTGACCTTCTTTGCCTGCTGCGCGGCGCATTCCGGACCGATCTTCCATATGGTCAGCTATGCCATGCTGTGCGGCGTCGCCCCCATGGCAGCGGTCTCGATCTACAGTGTCGAAGGTCTGGCAGGCCTTGGCGGCCGGCTCTTCTACGGCGTGCTGGCCGACCGGCTGGGCGTCAAGCCGGTGCTGATCGCGGGCCTGGCGATCCAGGCGATCGTCATTGCCGCCTATCTGTCGATCAGCCAGCTTGAGCAGTTCTACATGCTGGCCGTTATCTTCGGTGCCACCTATGGCGGCGTCATGCCGCTCTATGCGGTGCTGGCGCGCGAATATTTCGGCCAGCGCATCCTCGGCACCGTGTTCGGCGCCGCCACCATGCTGTCCAGCCTCGGCATGGCGCTGGGACCGCTTGCCGGCGGCATGGTATTCGACGCTTACGCCAACTATTCCTGGCTGTTCATCGGCTCTGCTCTTATCGGGCTCGGCGCGGTCGGCATCGCCATCGCGTTCCCTCCCCTGCCACGCAGGGAGTTGCAGCCGGCTTAGTCCGGGTCGATTTCCAAACCTTGCTGGCCAGGCGCGCAATCAGCCTGGCCCGTTCGGTCCGCCGCGGATCCTGTCCCCTGTTTCATCCGTTCCCCCTTGTGCGAGTGCGGAAGTCCACGGCCACGTTTGCACCAAGCGACGACCTTCGCGCACCCGTCCACACCAGTGAGGGTACCATTTGAGCCGAAGGCGCGCGGCTCCGCCACGGCCAGGCTTGAATGGCAGGCAACGGTCGATGGATCGAAAAGCTCTCTTAAGCATTTAAGCTTTGGCTAATAGTAGCCTCAGGAGAGAAACGATGAAAAAGACGCTGCTCATTTTGAGCCTGCTCGTTCCGCTCTCGGCGTGCTCCCGTACCGAACAAGGCGCCGCCGTCGGCGGCTTGGGAGGCGCGGCCGTAGGCGCCGCGGTGGCCGGAGACCCTGTGGAAGGGGCGGTCGTTGGCGGTGCGGTGGGAGCGATAGCAGGGGCCGTCATCGGCCACGCCAGCGAAGCCGGCCAGTGCAGATATCGCGATCGGTACGGCCGGGTTTACGTTGCACGGTGCCCGGACGGTTACTGATCTCAAGACGCGTGATCTCCTTCGATCACGCGTCTGCCAAGAGTAGTCGAATGGCCTATCGGATCAAAAAGCTGCCGGGTTTCTTGTTTGCCGCTGTCGGCGCTGCCGCGGTGAATATCGCGTCCACGATTGCGATTTCGGCCGCGCCGGTTGATGCGAAGACCATTGCCGATCACTTCTCATCGGTGAAATCCATGTCAGGGGATTTCGTGCAGTCAGGCCCGAAAGCGGAAAGAAAACATGGCAGGTTTTTTCTCCAACGCCCAGGCAAGATCCGGTTCAACTATGCAGGCCAATCTGGGATCAGCGTGATTGCAGATGGTAAATCCCTGGTGGTTTACAACAGGAAGCTGAAGACATCGCGGCTCTATGCTCTCTCGAAGACGCCGCTCAAGCTGTTGCTCGACAACAAGGTCGACTTCTCCGGCAGTCGCCTCAAGAGCATCAGAGACGACGGCGCCCAAGTTACCGTCAAGCTGGCCGACAGATCGGCTTTCGGCAACTCGAACATCTCCATGGTGTTCGACAGAAAATCGCTCGATCTGCGCCGATGGAGCCTCACCGACGAGAAGGGACTTACCACAACGGTGACTATATCAAATGTGAAGCAGGGCGTTCGCGCTCCCGAGGGCACCTTCGTCATCGATTATGCGGCGAACCGTGAATTCAACACCACAACGAAATAGCGGCGGCCGCAGAATGGTCACAGCACCGGAACCAATATGATCAGCGGCGGTTTAATCCGTGAAGGGACCGGAACCGCAAAGGACGCGGCACAATGATTGAAATTCACAGCATCGAAGCGGCCAACGCCAGACTGCGCATAAGGAGAGCTGAGCACTCTCTGAAGCGCGCGAATGACTTGCTGGACGAGGAAGGCGGCGTCGCTCTTAATCTGGCATTGTGCGGCCGGATAAGGGCCGCGAGAAGGCATCTGATCGAGGCCAGGACCCGCCTGATGACGATCGAGCCCGCCAGGACGAGTTGATGCGCCGGCGGTCAGGTCAACCCGGACCGAGAGGTCCATCGTGGTGCAAAGGCCCACATGGTTAGGCAGTGCCCTGCTGGCGGTGATCTACCCAAAAATCCGGTCGCCCTGCTCGTCGACCAGTTGGATGCCCTTCTTGATCGAGATGTCGACGGCGTCGTCGAGCCCGGCGAAACGGTCTGCGCGGATGAATTTGTGTTCCTTCACCACACCGTCGATCTCCTTGGAGACGACGCCGCACGTCTGGTACTGGCCATCCGCCTTGTAGGGCGTGGCGCTGATCAGGAAGCCCTTGTGCTCGACCTGCTTGGCTGGCGCTGCACTCGTCGGCTCAGCCGCCTGGGTTCCGCCGCCACCACCGCCGAAAAGACGCTTCAGAAAAGACATCGGGCTTCCTCCAACAGCATTCATCCCGCACCATGTAGAGTGACGCGGGATGAATTTCACTATCGGTCCTTGGCCCAGCGGGCAAGGGCTGCGTCCGGTCGGCTGGACAAGCTTACTTGTGCGACAGCGCTTCCAGCGCCTCGGCGGCGCCTTCGAGGATGGCGATCGCCTCGGCCTGCTTGTCGGCCGGGGCGTCGACGAAGTCACCCAGAGCCGCGCGCAGTCGGTGGCGGACTGCGCGGAATTCGTCGCGCGCTTCCGAACGATCCCCGCGGCTACCCCGGCCGCCACGACGCCCGCCCTCTTCACTCTCGTCGTTCCAGCCGAACCAGTCGCGCGCCTTGGCCATTTTGCGGCCGAAGCGCTCGAGATGGTCGAGCACGCCATCGATCATCTCGCGGTTGTCGGCGAGATGCGCCTGACCAGCTTCGGTGATCGAAAACACCTTCTTGTTGCCGTCGGCGGCGGAGGCGGCATAGCCGGCCTCTTCCAGGAAGGTCAGCGTCGGGTAGACCACGCCCGGGCTCGGGCTGTAGATGCCGCTGGTGCGCTCTTCCAGGGCCTTGATGATGTCGTAGCCGTGGCGCGGCGCCTCGGCCAGCAGCGACAGCGTGATCAGCTTGAGGTCACCGTCGGCCAGCATGCGCCCGGCGCGGAACATGTCGCCCGGGCCTCCGCGCCCGCCACCGCGACCGCCCTGCCCGAACGGGCCAAAACCGCCGCCCCCTCTGCCACCGAATTTGCCGGCCATGTGCATGAACATCCGTTCGCCGAAATGATTGTTCCCAAAATGTTTGTGCATTGATTGCTCCTTGAGTTGTATCTTACGATATATCTTAATTAGGCAAGCCAATCGACGGAGTCAAGATATATCTTACGATGTATCTGAATGCGGCGCCAGAGGCTTGCTTTCATTGGAACGTGCCGCTAGAAGGCCGGCGAGCGCCTCGGCTGCTCCGTAAGCGTCTGACGTCAAGCAACGCATCCAACCCGGTCTTCCGGGCAATTTTGCCGGCCACCGGCGAATGGATGCCAATGCGACGGACCGGACACTTTCAGGGAACACCCGAAATGAATGCAAGATATCAGCGCAGGAAACTGCCTGCGCGCTATGCCGCTGTTCTCAGCCCGCTGGTGCTGTCGCTGTTGATGACCTTCATCGTCTCGTTGATCTCGACGTTGAAAAGCCTTGGCTTCCACCCCGACCTGCCGTCCATCTGGCTGACCGCCTGGGGTCTGTCGTGGCTGGTGGCGTTTCCGACGCTGCTGCTGGTGCTGCCGATAGTGCGCCGCATCGTCGGCGCGCTGTGCAAGCCGGCCAGCCGATAGCGCGCACGAAAAAGGTCCGGAGATGTCCTCCGGACCTTTTGCCCTGCGGTCATCAATGACGAACCGCTACCAGCGACCCTTGCGGCGGTTCCAGGCATAGAGAAGATCGGCGAAGCGGTCGTAGGCAAAGCGTGTCACCGGCAAGGCAACCGGATTGCCGAACACCATCGCCAGCCAGCCTTCGCCCGGCGTGACCTTCCACACGGCGATGGCAACGTCGGCGCCGACCAGCAGCCTGCCCGCCGCATCGGTGGCGTGCAGCCGGCGGCGGATGTCCTCAAGCGACGCGCCATGTCCGGCAAGCGGTGCCGGTTCAAGATTGGTGTCTCGGAACTCGATCCGCCCGGCCTTGACCGCCTCGATCAGCCGCCGCTTCTGCCTGCTGATACCGGCATCGCAGACCGGGCAGCGCGTGTTGTACCAGACGGTCAGCATCTATCCGTGGCCATGCCTGTGGTGCAGGTCGGGATAATGCGGATGCCGGTGGCGCATCGGGGCATGCCGGTGCCAGTGCGAATGCGGCTCGCTCACCGGCCCGTCATGATGGTGCTGGTGGTGCTCGTCATGCACATGGCTGTGCTCGTGTTCCAGTTCCTCATGGTCGTGCTCATGCTCATGGCGTTCCGACAAATGCAGCCATAGGCCAACGCCCATCAGAACTCCGGCGGCCGCAAGCTTGAGCGTGACGGCGTCACCCAGGATGGCGATTGCCAGCAACGCGCCGATGAAGGGAGCGAGCGAGTAATAGGCCCCTGTCCGGGCGGTGCCCAGATGACGCAGCGCCACGATGAACATCACCAGGCTCACCCCAATGCCGAAGAAACCGACTGCGGCGGTCGCTGCAATGACCGACGCCGGGGGAAACAAGGCCCCGCCGGCAAGCGCCAGCCCGACATTGACGACACCCGCCACCAGCCCTTTGAGCATGGCGATCACCACCGGGTCGGTGGCGGAGATCCTGCGCGTGAAATTGTTGTCGATCCCCCAGGCCAGACAAGCCCCTGCCACCATCAGGGCGCCACGGTTGAAGGCGACGCCCTCACCTTGCCACGACAGAAGAATGGCACCCGCCAGAATGGCGAAGGCGCCAAAAAGCAGGCGCCGGTCGACATTCTCGCGATAGACGAGCCAGGCGATCGCCATCGTCGCCAGCCCTTCCAGGTTGAGCAGCAGCGCCGAACTGGACGCCGTGTTGAGGGTCAATCCGAACAGCAGCAGCACCGGCGCGATAACGCCGCCCATGCCGATCGCCAGCGCCAGCCAGGGAATATCCCCAGCGGTCAGTTGCGCCTCCCCGGCCGCGGCCTGCCTGCCCCGAAGCAGGCGGTACAGAGCGAGGCCAAGACCGGCACCGAGATAGAGCAGGCCGGCCAGCATGAAGGGATTGACGCCATTGAGCAGCAGCTTGCTGAGCGGCGGCGTCGCCCCGAACAGGGCGGCCGAGCCAAGCGCGAGTGGCACGCCGGGCCACAGATGCGAATGGGAATGCGGTTCGGACATGATCTCACCCTATGATGGCAGGTGTGTCACTTGCGGCGCATGGCCGCCTTCGGCCCGATGCACTTGTTGTCGCGAAACAGCGCCCACTCCTCGCAAAGGCGCCCATTGGGCAAGCCGCAGAATCCATATTCATTACCGGCCTTGTCCTTCCTGATCACCAGGCGCCCGCCGATATCGACACAATGGACGGATGCCGGATTGGCCATGCCGACCGGTTTTTGCGCACTGGCGCCGGCGGAAAACGGCAGCGACGACAAAGCGGCAAAGCTGGCGACCAATATCGAAACCTTCTTCATCGCGATCTCCCCGGCCACATTCTATCACGGCGAAGCGCCCCGTCTTGCGGCAAAGCGCCACCAGGCCGGCACCAACCAGCGACTTCGAGAAACCCTGCCGATTCCTTCACCCGAGCGAGGTGATGATCTCGCGGTAGGCTAATTCGGGAAAGGCCTTCAGCGTCCGCGTCCTGACATTGCCCGCTGCCGCCAGCATCAGCGAGAAGCGCGCCAGCACCGCGTCGTCGGGCGCTTCGACCACCGCCAC
This sequence comes from Mesorhizobium sp. WSM4808, assembly GCF_055811675.1. Taxonomy (NCBI): domain Bacteria; kingdom Pseudomonadati; phylum Pseudomonadota; class Alphaproteobacteria; order Hyphomicrobiales; family Phyllobacteriaceae; genus Mesorhizobium; species Mesorhizobium sp. WSM4808. The sequence goes on along the minus strand of NZ_JBVVQX010000010.1, from coordinate 43,772 downwards.
CATATCGTATTCGCCCATGGTCAGGTAGAACGTCTTGAACGATCCGCCCATGTCTCCCAGTTGCCTCCTGGCGGCGTCGAGCCGCTTCGGTGACTCGCGTATGTTCCTGGCACCTTGCTCCGTCCAGTTCATCAGCACGATGTAGCTTGTCATGGCACACCTCCCTCCGGGGCCACGGAGCACGGCGGCTTCGCCGGGGCGGGCATCCGGGTTGTCGCCCAGAAAATGCATCCGACACCGAATTATCCTCCCGAAGGGCCTCGCCCGCAAGAGTGCGTCCCACAACAAAAAAGGGCGCCATCGGCGCCCTTGAACTTTTTGCATCGGTAAGTCTCAGCTATCCAGGAAGCTGCGCAGCTTGCGCGACCTGCTCGGGTGCTTGAGCTTGCGCAGCGCCTTGGCTTCGATCTGGCGGATACGCTCGCGGGTGACCGAGAACTGCTGGCCGACTTCTTCCAGCGTGTGGTCGGTGTTCATGCCGATACCGAAGCGCATTCTGAGCACGCGCTCCTCGCGCGGCGTCAGCGAGGCCAGCACGCGCGTGGTGGTCTCGCGCAGATTGGCCTGGATCGCCGCGTCGATCGGCAGGATCGCCATCTTGTCCTCGATGAAATCGCCCAGATGCGAATCCTCCTCGTCGCCGACCGGCGTTTCGAGCGAGATCGGCTCCTTGGCGATCTTCAAGACCTTGCGCACCTTTTCGAGCGGCATGGCAAGCTTTTCGGCCAGTTCTTCCGGCGTCGGTTCGCGGCCGATCTCGTGCAGCATCTGGCGCGAGGTGCGCACGATCTTGTTGATCGTCTCGATCATGTGCACCGGAATACGGATGGTGCGCGCCTGATCGGCGATCGAACGCGTGATCGCCTGCCGGATCCACCACGTCGCATAGGTCGAGAACTTGTAGCCGCGGCGGTATTCGAATTTGTCGACCGCCTTCATCAGGCCGATATTGCCTTCCTGGATCAGGTCGAGGAACTGCAGGCCGCGATTGGTGTATTTCTTGGCGATGGAGATGACGAGGCGCAGATTGGCTTCGACCATTTCCTTCTTGGCGATCGCCGCTTCGCGCTCGCCTTTCTGCACCTGATTGACGATCTTGCGGAATTCCAGGATCGAGATCGCCGTTTCGGTGGCGAGGTTCTGGATCTCGGCGCGCAGGTCCTTGATCGCATCCTTCTCGTTCTTGGTGAATTCCTTCCAGCCGCGCGAGGTCAGATTGCCGATCGAGCGCGTCCAGTTCGGGTCGAGCTCGGAACCCTGATATTCCTTCAGGAACTCTTCGCGGCGCACGCCGTAGCTTTCGGCCAGCCTGAGCAGCTTGCCTTCGTTCTGCACCAGGCGCTTGTTGATGTCGTAGAGCTGCTCGACCAGCGCCTCGATGCGCGCCGTGTTGAGCGACAGCGACTTCACCGCCTTGATCAGCTGGTCCTTGAGCTCCTTCAGCCGGCGGTCCTGGCTGGGCGACAGCGTGCCGGCGGCGGCCAGACGGTTCTCGACCTGCTGGTCCTGCAGCTTGCGCAGCTTTTTGTAGGTGTCGGCGATAACGTCGAGCGTCTCCATCACCTGCGGGCGGAGTTCCGCTTCCATCGCGGCCAGCGACAGGCTCGCTTCGTCCTCGTCTTCGTCGTCGTCATCCGTCAGCCCACGCGTATCGGCGCCGACATTCGTGATGTCGTCTTCGTCGTCGCGCGAACGGCGCGGCTTGTCCTCGACCTTGGCTTCCTCGACGCGCTCGACCACCGGCGCCTGCTTGGCCTCGGGGCCGGCATAGGTGGCTTCGAGATCGATGATCTCGCGCAGCAGGATCTTGGATTCGTTGAGTTCGTCGCGCCAGATGATGATGGCCTGGAAGGTCAGCGGGCTTTCGCACAGACCCGCGATCATCGTCTCGCGGCCGGCCTCGATGCGCTTGGCGATGGCAATTTCGCCCTCGCGCGACAACAGCTCGACCGAGCCCATCTCGCGCAGATACATGCGCACCGGATCGTCGGTGCGATCGGTCGGTTCTTTCTTGGTGGTGGTGGCGGCGACCGCGGTGCCGGTCTGCTCAGCCAACTCGTTGGCGTCTTCCTCGGCATCGGCCGCGGTGTCGGCGGCCTCGGGCTCCTCGCCCTGCTCGTCGTCCTCGACCACGTTGATGCCCATGTCGGACAGCATCGCCATCGTGTCCTCGATCTGCTCGGAGGTCACTTCCTCTGAGGGCAGCACCGAATTCAGCTCGTCCATGGTGACATAGCCGCGCTTCTTGGCGGCCTTGATCATCTTCTTGACAGCATCATCGGAAAGGTCGAGCAGAGGGCCATCGGTGGCGCCTTCGCGTTCGGTTTCGACCTCTTCCTTTTCCTTTGTCGCCATAGTCTTTATCTTCTCCTAGCGGCCGAACTTCAAAGCCGCGTAAGCTGTCGGACCAGTCAAATCGGATGCGCTCGCTTATGAAACGCGCTTCACCGGGCCAGTAACTGCATCAACTCGTTTCGTTTGGTGTATGTCGTTGCCCAAATCGGTTTCCCCTTTTGGGCGACATGCATTAAGTCCAGATTAACCCTGATATCTGTGGCAGGCGGGCTGCCTGTCCAGTGACCAGTACCTCACATCGCTTATTTCCCGTCGACGCGGGTTCGGGTTAACGTTTCGAATCGTCCTGATTCCGCCAATCTGCCAGAAGGTCAAGCGCCTCTCGCATGATTCGCATGAAAAAAGCGAATCAATTACCCGACTTAGCCCGTTACGCGCCATTTGGACGCGCAACGACGCTTTCTCAATTCACTCGCTTCCAACTAAGCTCGCCCAGCCCTGCCCGAGGAGACGCCAAACCCTTCGATCAGCGCTTCCGTGGCCTGCACATCCTGGAATTGCGCCTGAATTTCGATCAGATGCCGGTAGTTTTCGTCTGTGGGATCGGTGGCGAGCGCCGCTTCCGCCTGTTTCAGTTCCTTATGTAAGGTGCGCGCGCTGCGCTGCAAGTGCAGCGCCTGGCTGAAAGCATCGCGGGCATCTTCAAGGGCGGCGGTCTCCAGCGCCGGCCATTGCCGCATCCGCCGGATCAGCCCGACGGCCCGCTCCCAGATCTCGGCGCAGCCAGCGCGTTCGATCGTCGCAATCACCGCCTGCCGGTCATTGGCCATGTCATGCGCCATCGCATCTAGGATTGCCGCATGCAGCCGCCTCAGGTCGGAGTTGGCGAGATCGAGGAACTCGATATGGGCGAAATTCTCGTCGATCAGCGCCGGATGGTTGATCAACGCGACGATGATCGTCGCCTCGCGCACCGACATCCCCTCGCCGCCGCGTTTGACCAAAGCCGACTGGCCGAGGCTTTCGGTGATCGCAATGCGGCCGCCACCGCCTTTGGCGAACTGCCCGCCGGGCGCGGCCGTCTTGCCCTGGCCCTGTTTCCAGTCCTGCCGACCTTGACGCCCACTGCGCTGCGAGCCGAAGAAGCTGAGCACACGCTCGCGCATCTCCTGCTGGTAGTGGTAGCGCAGGCTTTCGTCGCGGATGCGGCTGGTCAGCTCGCGCAGCGTCTTCTCGAGTTCGGCCCGCCGCTCCGGCGTATCGAAGACGCCGCCCGCCGTCTCACGCATCCACAAAAGGTCGACCAGCGGCCGCGCCTCGGCCAGCACGCGACGAAAAGCATCCGGTCCTTCGGTCTTGACCAGATCGTCGGGATCCTTGCCTTCCGGCAGCAGCGCGAAGCGCGCCGAACGGCCGGCCTGCACAGATGGCAGCGCCATATCGGCGGCCCGCCACGCTGCCTTCAGCCCGGCCTTGTCGCCGTCGAAGCACAGCATCGGCTCCGGCGCCATGCGCCAGAGCAGTTCGAGCTGGTTCTCGGTAAGCGCGGTGCCGAGCGGCGCCACGACATTCTCGAAGCCGGCCTGCGCCAGTGCGATCACGTCCATATAGCCTTCGACGGCGATGACCGTGCCGCCCTTGGCCAAGGCCTTGCGGGCGCGGGCGAAATTATAGAGCACATTGCCCTTGTGGAAGAGCTCGGTGTCAGGCGAGTTCATGTATTTGGCCAGCGCGTCCGGCTGCAAAGCACGGCCGCCGAAGGCGATGATCTTGCCCCGGGAATCCGGAATCGGGAACATGATGCGGTCGCGGAACCAGTCATAGGAAACCGGGATGTCGTCACCGTGGCGCACCAGTCCACAAGCCTCGATGTCGGCCTTGGGCACGCCCTTGGCGGCGAGATGCTCCTTCAGCGCATTGCGGCTGTCGGGCGCAAAACCGAGCCGGAACGATTGCTGCGTCGCCGGCGTCAGTCCGCGGTCGCGCAGATAGGCACGCGCCTTGGCGCCTTCCGGCCCCTGCAGCCGTTCCTGGAAGAAGGCGGTGGCCATCTCCATGACGTCGGTCAGGCTGGCGCGTTCCTTTTCGCGCCGCTCCTCCTGCGCATCGCGAACCGGCATCGGCACACCGGCCATGTCGGCGATCTTTTCGACCGCTTCGGGAAAGCTCATCCCGTCGAGTTCGGTAAGGAACTTGAAATGATCGCCCGAAACAGAACAGCCGAAACAGTGGTAGCGGCCCTTTTTGTCCTCGCAGTGGAAGGATGGGCTCTTCTCGCCATGAAACGGGCAGCACGCCCAATAGTCGCCGCGTGGCGCGTTGGTCTTCTTGCGATCCCACGCGACGCGCTGGCCGATAACCGATGAAATCGGCACGCGGTCGCGTATCTCGTCGAGGAAGGCGGGTGGAAAGCGCATCGGGGAACTCGTTTCCCGATTATATAATCATACCCGCGAAATCCGACGACCCTTAATGCGGGCCATACCCGGTTTCCACAGGCAAAAGAGGCAGCCGTTGCGGGCCGCCTCTTTCCAATATCCGCCTGGGGAGCGATCAGTGCGCGGCAAGCGCGCCGAAAATGACGCCGGAGAGCACACCGACCAACACATAGTCGTTGCCGACGCGGATCCATTCCTGGCCGCGGCCGGGACGATGCAGGCCATAGCGGCCGTAGTCGCGGATCGGCTGGTGCTGTCTCCAGCCTGAATATTTGTGGCCGTTGCGCCAGTTGTTGCGCTTTGCGATGACCTTCTTATGGAGGACGCGCTTCTGGATGAAGCGCTTCTTGACATCCCTGTTGGTGGGCTTTTGCCAGTCGACCTGGCTGTAGTTCGACTGCGGAGCGTTCGGTGCGTTCAGCGGTGCGGCTTGGCCGGTGAGGGACGTAGCGGCCAGCATCGAGAAAGCGAGTGCGGAAAGGACAATGCGTTTCAAGAGAAGTCTCCTTGGTTGTCGATGCCAGAGGAATAGCGGGCCACCGATGAACCGAAACTGAACGCCTGCATCACAATTGTGTAATGATTTCCTCTATTTACCGAATAGTGCTGAACATAATCGCAAAGGCAGGAGCCGGTCGCGCTGCCAACTTGGCCTATCCGTTGCTTCGCGCCCGCCCAGCAATGCAACCATTTGCGCGTCCGTCCATTTTCCGACACCGCCCGTCGCGCGGCAACGGCCCTTGAAATCGACAAGATTTTATTATCCGGCTAAAATATTCGAGCTATTATAAGCCACCGCCATGAACATGATTCGTACCCTCGTTTTCCCTTCTGATCGCCACGCCAAACAGGACGCGCATCCTGTTTGCATGCGGGGGACGAAATGAGCGGGTCCGTCGTCCTTCTGCATCTGGCCGGCGCCGTGGCGCTGATGCTGTTTGCCACCCGCATGGTGAAGACCGGCGTCGAACGCGCCTATGGCGACGTGCTGCGCCATCGCCTGCGCGCCACCATGCGCAATCCGATCATGGCGGTGCTGGCCGGCACCGGCCTTGCGATCGCCCTGCAAAGCTCCACCGCCGTCACGCTGCTGGTCGGCTCCTTCGCCGGCTCCGGCATCGTCTCGGGCGCCGCGGGCCAATTGGCAGTGCGCGGCGCCGAGATCGGCTCTGCACTGGTGGTCAAGCTGCTGACCTTCGACCTCACCTTGCTGGTGCCGCTGTGCCTGATCACCGGCACGGTCATGTTCATGGCCACCGAGCGGCGCGACTGGCGCCAGACCGGCCGCATTCTGGTCGGCATCGGCCTTTTGATCCTGTCGCTGGAGATGATCGGACAGGCGTCTGAGCCGCTGCGCAACAGCCAGCTCATGCCGGTCATCATCAACTACTTCTCGACCGATTCCATCACCGCCTATCTGCTGGCGGCGCTGATCACCTGGCTGTTCCAGTCGAGCATCGCGGCGGTGCTGTTGATGGCGACGCTGGCAGGCCGCGGCCTGATCACGCCTGAACTCGGCGTCGTTCTTATCCTCGGCGTCAACCTCGGCTCCTCGATCATCGCGCCGATGCTGACCCGCTCGTCAAGCCCCGAAGTGCGCGTCGTACCGATCGGCAATCTCCTGATGCGCGGGCTTGGCTCGCTTGTCATGCTGATCCTGGTCATGATCTTCAGGCCGCACTTCGCCTTTCTCGGTTCGACGGCGGCGGACCAGATCGTCAATGCGCACATCCTGTTCAACGTGCTGGTCCTGCTCGCCGGCCTGCCGCTGGCAGGGTTCGTCTACCGCGCTTCGGAGAAGATCGTCGCACTTGGCACCAAGCCCGTGCCGGCCGCCTCGCTTGACATCGTCGAGCTGTCCGCGCTCAACGAAAGCGCGCTCGACGTGCCGAGCCAGGCGCTGGCCAATGCCACCCGCGAGGTGGTGCGGGTCTGCGAGACGATCGAGATCATGCTCAAGCGCATCATCGAACTCTATGAAAGCGCCGACGCCGACAAGATTAAAGCGCTGGCCGCACTCGACGACCGCGTCGACCGCAAGCACGCCGCGATCAAGCTCTACCTCGCCAAGTTGACCAGGAACGCGCTGACCGAGGACGAGGCGCTGCGCTGCCAGGAGCTGATCGGCGCCTGCGTCAAGCTGGAGCAGGTCGGCGACATCATCGTGCGCAACATGCTGGTGCATGTGAAAAAGAAGTTCGAGCGCGGACTGGAATTCACCGACGAGGGCTGGGCCGAGCTGTGCGCCTTCCATAGCTCGGTGCTGGCCAATGCGCGGCTTGCCTTCAACGTTCTGGTGTCGCGCGATCCCGAGACCGCCCGCCAGTTGGTGCTGGAAAAAGACCGGCTTCGCGACCGCGAAAAAGAAACCAGCGCCAGCCATTTCGTGCGCCTGCGCGACGGCACTGCCAAGAGCGTCGAGACCAGCTCGATCCATCTCGACACCATCCGCGACCTGAAGCAGATCAATTCGCTGCTGGCCTCGATGGCCTATCCGGTGCTCGAAGAGCGCGGTCTGCTGACTGGATCCAGGTTGAAGGCGAGCTGAGAAGCAGCCGATCTCCCCCCTCGTGAGGGAGATTGGCGCTTCATCGCCTCGCGCCCCCACTGAAGAAAACCTAAACTCGCGACAAAAATTTCTGGATTGCCCGCGACGCTCATCCGTGGTTTGAGGCCGTTCCAGCTAAGGCTTCCCCATGTCGCTTCCGCTCATCGCCCTGTTCATTGCCGCCTTTGCTTTCGGCACCACTGAATTCGTCATTGCCGGCGTGCTGCCGCAAGTGGCGGAGGGGCTCGGCGTCTCGGTTCCCTCGGCCGGCTATCTCGTCTCCGGCTATGCCTGCGGCATCGCCATCGGCGGTCCACTGCTGGCGCTCGCCACCAAGTCGCTGTCGCGCAAGAGCCTGCTGCTCGGCCTCGCCATCGCCTTCACCATCGGCCAGGCGGCTTGCGCGCTGGCGCCCGACTTCACCTCGATGCTACTGTTGCGCATTGCCGTGGCGGTCGCGCATGGCGCCTATTTCGGCGTCGCCATGGTCGTCGCCGTCGGTCTCGTGCGCGAAGACCAGCGCGGCATGGCTGTCGCCGTCATCCTGTCCGGCCTCACCGTCTCCAACGTCATCGGCGTGCCGGCCGGCACCGCGATCGGCAACATCTGGGGCTGGCGCGCCACCTTCTGGGTGATGTGCGCGCTCGGCGTGGCGGCAACGCTTGCCATGGCAGCCCTGTTGCCGCGCACCACCGGCTCATCGGCCAGGCCCGCCGGTTTCGCCCGCGAGGTCCGTGTGCTGGCCCGCCAGCAGGTCTGGACTTCGCTGATCCTGATGCTGATGCTGATGATCGGCCAGTTCGGCCTGTTCACCTACATCACCCCGACACTGCTGGAGGTCACCGGGCTCGACGAGAACCTGGTGCCGTGGGTGCTGCTGCTCAACGGCGTCGGCGCCACGCTCGGCGTCTTCCTCGGCGGCAAGCTGTCCGACTGGAAGCTGATGCCGTCATTGATCACCATGCTGGCCTTGCAGGCGGTGACGCTGGCCGTCATCTACGCCGTCAGCCCCTATCCCCTGCCGATGGTTGTGGCGATCGTCGTCTGGGGCGGCCTCAACTTCGCCATCGGCACACCGATCCAGACCCGCATCCTGGCCTGGACGGCGGACGCCTCGAACCTCGCCTCGTCGCTCATTCCGTCCGGCTTCAATGTCGGCATCGCGCTGGCCGCGTCGTTGGGCGCCGCGATGTTGAACAGCGGCTATGGCTACCGCAGCCTGCCGCTGCTGGGCGCCATCGCCATGCTGGTCGCCGTCGCGGTGGCGCTGGCATCCTATGTCTGGGAAGGGCGCAGCAACGCCACGCCGCCGCTGACGGCTCCGGCGGAATAGACCACTTCACCCGCGCCAGCGTAGGAGACGCATGGCGTTGGCGGTGACCAGCACGGTGGCGCCGGTGTCGGCCAGGATCGCCGGCCACAGGCCGGTGATGCCGGCAATCGTGGTAACCAGGAACACTGCCTTCAAGCCGAGCGCCACGGTGATGTTCTGGCCGATATTGGCCATCACCGCCCGCGACAGTCTTACCATGCGCACGACATCCATGACGCGGCCATGCAGGATCGCCGCGTCCGCCGTCTCCAGCGCCACATCGGTGCCGCCGCCCATGGCGATTCCGATGTCGGCGGCGGCGATCGCCGGTGCGTCGTTGATGCCATCGCCGACCTTGGCGACCTTCAGCCCTTCGCGCTGCAATTCGCCGATGATGCGCTGCTTGTCCTGAGGCAACAGTTCCGCCCGCGCCTCGATCCCGAGCGAAGCGGCGATGGCTTGCGCCGTGCGGCGATTGTCGCCGGTCAGCATGATCGTGCGGATGCCCTCGGCCTTCAGCGCCGCAATGCCGGCCGCCGCATCCGGCCGCGGCTCGTCGCGCATGGCGATCAGTCCTGCCACCACGCCGTCGGCGACCAGCACTGAGACGGTCTTGCCCTGCCCGTTGAGGCTGTCGACGGCGAGGCGCTGCACTTGGGTTATGTCGGCGCGTTCGCCCGCCGCTGGACCGGAGCCGAGGAAGACGGCGACGCCACCGACGCTGCCCTCGACACCTTTGCCCGAGATCGCCTTCGCCGCCAGGGCCGGCGGCACCGGCGCACCATCAGCCTTGGCCCTGTCGAGGATCGCCATGGCTAGCGGATGGCTGGAACCCTGCTCGAGCGCCGCCGCCAGCGCCAGCACGGTGCGTTCATCGCGGCCATAGGCCATGATGTCGGTCACCACGGGCTTGCCCGCGGTCAGCGTGCCGGTCTTGTCGAAGGCCACCGCCGTGACCCGGCGAAACCCTTCCAGCACCGCACCACCTTTCATCAACAGGCCACGCCGCGCGCCGGTCGCAAGACCTGCGGCTATCGCCGCCGGCGTCGAGATGACGAGCGCGCAGGGGCAACCGATCAGCAGGATCGCCAGGCCCTTGTAGATCCATTCGTTCCAGTCGCCGCCAATGAGCAGCGGCGGCAACAGCGCAACCAGAGCGCCGACCGCCAGCACCGCCGGGGTGTAGGTGCGCGAGAAGCGGTCGATGAAGCGTTCGGTCGGTGCCTTGGCTTCCTGCGCCTCCTCCACAAGCCGCACGATTCGGGCGATGGTGTTGTCAGACGCGGCAGCCGTCACGCGAACCCTGAGCACGCCGTCTGTGCTGATGGTGCCGGCAAAGACGGCGTCCGCGACGCCCTTGCGCTTGGGCGTGCTCTCGCCGGTCACCGGCGCCTCGTCGATTTCGCTCGCGCCCTCGATGATCTCGCCATCGGCCGGGATGCGGTCGCCCGGCCGCACCAAGATGACGTCGCCGACCACGAGATCTTCGGCGGGAATCTCAGATGTGCCGCCCGCCCGCTCGACCAGTGCCGTCTTCGGCACCAGATCGGCAAGCCCCTGGATGCTCGCCCGTGCGCGGCCGGCGGCGACACCTTCCAGAAGTTCGCCGATCAGGAACAGCACCACCACGGCGGCCGCTTCTTCCGTGGCGCCGATCATCACGGCGCCTATCGCCGCGATGGTCATCAGCATCTCGATCGAGAACGGCGTGCCGGCCAATGCCGCCATCAGCGCGCGCCGCGCGATCGGCACCAGGCCGACCAGCAGGGCGGCAAGGAAGACCCAGCGCTCGGCCGCAGGAAGAAGATGGCCGATACCGTAGGCGGCAAGAAGCGCTGCAGCGCAAGCCAGCGTCAGAGCTGCCCGGCGGGTGCGCCACCACGCCTGCCCAGGCTCGGCATGGCCATGATCGTGGCCTTCATGGTCATTGGGGACGTGATCGGCGTGCGCCCTGTCTGAGATCGGCGATACCTGCGCCTCGGCCTTGACGATGCCATAGCCGAGCCTTGCCACCTGTTGCAGCACCTTGTCTTCCGGCAGCGCGCCGCCGTGGCTGACCGTCATGCTGGCGCCGGTCACCGAAACCGAGACATCGGCGACGCCGTCGAGGCGACGCACAGCCGTATCGATCTTGGCCGCACAGGAGGCGCAGTCCATGCCGCCGATCTTGAACCGTGTCTGCCCGATTGGTTCCTGCTTGAGGGGAGCCGTCATCACATCACCTGCCTGTCTTGCCCGCGCGGCGTCGCCGTATGGTCTTGAATGCTGATGTCAGGCATTGTAATTGCTCTAGTGACTAGAGCTTCAAGAGGCAAATTCATGTTTTCCATCGGTGATCTCTCGCGCCGCACCGGGGTCAAGGTGCCGACCATCCGCTACTACGAGCAGATGGGCCTTGTTGCCGCACCCGAGCGCTCGGAAGGCAACCAGCGCCGCTATTCCAGGCAGGAGCTGGAGCGGTTGGCCTTCATCCGCCACGCCCGCGACCTCGGCTTCGCCGTCGAGGACATCCGCTCCCTGATCGACTTGAGCGGCCACCCCGAGCAGCCCTGCGGCCACGCCGACAAGATCGCCGAGGAGCAACTGATCTCGGTGCGGGAAAAGATTGCCCAATTGAAGCGGCTCGAGGCCGAGCTCGAGCGCATCGACACGTGCTGCAATGGCCAGACGGTCGGCGACTGCTACGTCATCCGCGCGCTATCGGATCATGCGCTGTGCGCCGATGAGCATGGTTGAGAGGTTCGAAGGACAAACTTACGCGTCAAAGTCGGCGCCGCCCCTCATCTGGCTGCCGCCATCTTCTCCCCGTAAACGGGGCGAAGGACGCTGTCATCAATGGTTTCGCCAATCGCCAACGTTGCAGAGATGGCACCGAAGTCGCGACCAGCCCCTTCTCCCCGTTTACGGGGAGAAGATGCCGGCAGGCAGATGAGGGGCGGCGGCGAGTTCGAAATGAGGGGGTGAACTCAATCCGACGAGATCGCCCTACAGCTCGATCCGGAACCGCAAGCTCTCCGCCCCGCCATAGGCGGCGTCCTCGAAAAAGCGTTCGACGAGCTTGCCGCCATTGGCCAGGATCACCTTGTGCGAGGCCGGATTGCCCGGCTTGGCGGTGACCTCGACGTGAGCCAGGCCGACCGCCCTCGCCTCCTCCAGCATCAGCCGCAGCGCCTCGGTGGCGTAGCCACGCCGTCGCTTCCACGGCACCACCGCATAGCCGATATGACCGAGCACATGCTTCGGCAATTCCGCCGTGCCCTTCTGCCAGCGAAAACCGATCGAGCCCGACGCCTCGCCATCCCAGATCCAGCGGCGGAAGCCCGGCAGGCGCGGCACCTTCTTGCCGTCGGGCAAGCTGATCGCGCCACCCTTGCCCTGGGGATCGTCGAGGTCGGCAAGAAAGGCCACGGGATCCTTTTCTATGGCCGCGAGCTGCTCGCGCGTCGCCTCCATCAGCCGCACATTGTCAGGGGACTAGCCGCGTTCGAGCGCCGCCCTGTAGGACGGCAGATGTTCAAGTGCGGGTTTGACGATTTCGATCATGGTGCACCGGCGGAGACACGACACCGGCAAGATAGCATCCCTGCCCGGGAAGGCACGGTCCACCAAAGCGCAGTCTCTTACGGCAAGGGCCGCGCTCCCATCACTGGAAACACGGCCCTGGCGTTGGGTCCTTGGGAGGACTGGCGATCCGGCGCCGCAGCACCGGAGCGCCTTTAGCAATCTCAGGCGATGTCGAAGCGGTCGGCGTTCATCACCTTGGTCCATGCCGCGACGAAATCCCTGGTGAATTTCGCCTTGGCGTCCGCCGACCCGTAGACCTCGGCAAGCGCGCGGAGCTGGGCGTGCGAGCCGAAGATCAGGTCGGCACGGGTGCCGGTCCACTTGACCGCCTTGGTCTTGCGGTCACGCGCCTCGTAGACTTCGTCGGAGCCGGCGGCCGGGTCCCAGACCGTGTCCATGCTGAGCAGATTGACGAAGAAGTCGTTGGTCAACGTACCCGGCCGGTCGGTGAGCACGCCGTGCTTCGACCTGGCCGTGTTGGCGCCGAGCACGCGCAGACCGCCGACCAGAACCGTCATCTCGGGCGCGGTCAGCGACAGCAATTGCGCGCGGTCGACCAGCATGGCCTCGACCGACATCGGCTGCTTGCCCCTGACATAGTTGCGGAAGCCATCGACTTTCGGCTCGAGCGCGGCAAAGGAATGGACATCGGTCTGTTCCTGTGAAGCATCCATGCGGCCCGGCGTGAACGGCACCTTGGTTTCGTGACCGCCGTCCTTCGCCGCCTTCTCGACCGCGGCGACACCGCCGAGCACGATGAGATCGGCCAGCGAGATCTTTTTCCCGCCGGTCTGTGCCGCGTTGAACTCCGCCTGGATGGCTTCCAGCTTCGCTAGCACCTTCGACAGTTCCGCCGGCTGGTTGACGTCCCAATCCTTCTGCGGTGCCAGTCGGATACGTGCCCCGTTGGCACCACCGCGCTTGTCGGAATTGCGGAACGTCGAGGCCGAGGCCCAGGCAGTCGAGACCAATTCGGAGACCGAAAGGCCCGATGCGAGGATCTTCACCTTCAGCGACGCAATGTCCTGCTGGCCGACCAGTTCATGGTCGACCGCCGGGATCGGATCCTGCCAGATCAGCTCTTCCTTCGGCACGAGCGGGCCGAGATAACGAACGATCGGACCCATGTCGCGATGGGTCAGCTTGTACCAGGCGCGGGCAAACGCGTCGGCGAAATGGTCCGGATGCTCATGGAAGCGCCGCGAGATCTTCTCGTAGGCCGGATCGGCCCGCAGTGCGAGATCGGTCGTCAGCATGGCAGGCGCGCGGCGCTTGGACGGATCGTGGGCATCCGGCACGGTCCCGGCACCGGCGCCGCCCTTCGGCGTCCACTGATGCGCGCCGGCCGGGCTCGTGGTCAGTTCCCATTCGAAGTTGAACAGATTGTCGAAGAAGTTGTTGCTCCACTTGGTCGGCGTCGTGGTCCAGGTCACCTCGAGGCCCGAGGTGATGGCGTCGCCTGCAATGCCGGAGGCGTGCTTGCTCGACCAGCCAAGGCCCTGCGCCTCGATGCTCGAGCCTTCAGGCTCCGCGCCCACCAGCGAGGCATCGCCGGCGCCGTGCGTCTTGCCGAAGGTGTGACCGCCGGCGATCAGCGCCACGGTCTCCTCGTCGTTCATGGCCATGCGCGCGAAGGTCTCGCGGATGTCGCGTGCCGAGGCCAGCGGATCCGGCTTGCCGTTCGGCCCTTCCGGATTGACGTAGATCAGTCCCATCTGGACGGCGCCGAGATGGCCCTGGAGTTCGCGGTCGCCGGAGTAGCGCTTGTCGTCGAGCCACTTGGTTTCCGAACCCCAATCGACGTCCTGTTCGGGTTCCCAGACGTCGGCGCGGCCGCCAGCAAAACCGAAGGTCTTGAAGCCCATCGATTCCAGCGCGACGTTGCCGGTGAGGATCAGCAGGTCGGCCCAGGAGATCTTGCGGCCATATTTCTGCTTGACCGGCCACAGCAGCCGGCGCGCCTTGTCGAGATTGGCATTGTCCGGCCAGCTGTTGAGCGGAGCAAAACGCTGCTGGCCGGCCCCGGCGCCGCCACGGCCATCGCCGATGCGGTAGGTGCCGGCACTGTGCCAGGCCATGCGGATGAACAGCGGCCCATAATGGCCGAAGTCGGCCGGCCACCACTCCTGCGAATCCGTCATCACCTGGTGCAGGTCCTTGATCACCGCATCGAGATCGAGCGACTTGAATTCCTCGGCATAGTCGAACTCTTCGCCCATCGGATCCGAAAGGTTCGATTGCTGATGGAGAACGCCAAGATCGAGTTGGTTGGGCCACCAGTCACGGTTGCTCCTGCTGGAGGATCCGTGTGCAACGGGGCATTTGCCGGCGCTGGGATCATCGGTCTGTGCGTCCATGTTCTTCTCCGATCGTGGCTGTGTTGAGCTGTTCAACTGCTGCGTGAACAGGGACGTTGGATGTCCCTGGAGGCGGTCCGTTTCATGGCTGGCGCGATGACCATATGCCCGATACGCGACCGAATATGTTGGATGTCCCCTTGCCGCGGGCATGCGCCTCACCAGGCGGTCCCGGCTGCTCCTCATCTTCGTTGCGACTCCTATAGCAAAGCCGCTTGATTAATTTAAGTTGGATTTCCTGATTACAGCGATAAGATGACATTATGACAAACCTGACGCTGAAGCAGTTGCGTTATTTCGAGGCGCTGGCGCGGCACAATCATTTCGGCCGTGCCGCCGATGCCTGCGCGATCTCGCAGCCCGCCATCTCGGTGCAGATCCGGGAGTTGGAGGAAACGCTTGGCACGGAGCTTTTCCAAAGAGGCCCACGTCAGGTCCGGCTGACCAATTTCGGCGAGGAATTCGCCTTGCGCGTTCGCGACATCCTGCGCTCGGTGGATGAGCTGACAGATCTGGCCCGCGCCTCGCGCGACCGGCTGGTGGGACGGTTGCGCATCGGGGTGATCCCGACGATCGCACCCTACCTTTTGCCTGCCATCATCGGCAACCTCGCCCGCATGCATGACGGGCTCGATATCCACGTGCGCGAAACGCAGACGCAGAAGCTGATCCAGGAACTGGCCGACGGCCGGCTCGACGCGGCCATCGTCGCCTTGCCGGTATCGGAAGCGTCTCTGACGGAAATCGTGCTGTTTGCCGAGAACTTCGTGCTGGTCCGGCCCGGCGAGGATGAGGGAAAGCCGGTGCCCAACCGCGAAATGCTGCGCGAGATGCGGCTGCTCCTGCTCGAGGAAGGCCATTGTTTTCGCGACCAGGCGCTGTCGTTCTGCAACATGCATTCGGTGCGCCCAAGGGAGTTGCTGGACGGCAGCTCGCTGTCGACCCTGGTGCAGATGGTCGGCGCCGGCGTCGGCGTCACCTTGATCCCCGAAATGGCCGTGCCGGTGGAGACGCGCTCGGCGGCGGTCTCTATCGCCCATTTCGCCAACCCCCAACCGTCGCGGACGATCGGCATGATCTGGCGCAAGACAAGCCCGATCGCCAAACAGCTGCTGCTTATATCCGAAGTGGTTCGCCAGGCGGCCGAAGCATTGCGCGCGCAGCACGGTTCGGCATCGGTTGCGCACCCTCTGAAGCTGCCGGCAGCGGCCCAATGAAGGCTGGCTGACCGGATCGTCAGCCTGCCGCGTGGAACCGGATTTCGCCCTTGTTGAGGAAGCAGGTCTTGTTAAACAGCGACAGGTCCAGAGCGTTCGGCAACCGCACATCGCCGATATCGGGACATGGCTTCTTCGCCGGATCGTATGACCGATCGATCTGCGAGATGAAGACGAGGATCAATCCTTTGTCGCGGGCAAAGGCCTTCAGCGTGCGAACCTGCGCCATCAGCTCCGGGTTTTCCCGCTTCTGATCGAGCAGTTGCAGATAATCGATCACCACCAGCGTGCCGCGCGGCGCCGAACCCAATGCCTTGACGATATAGGCGGCACTGATGGCGTCGGAATTATCGAATGTGAACTGGTCGTTGAACTGCACCGGGTCCGCCCCGATGGCGCGAAACCGGTCCAGCACATCCCTTTGCGTATATTCGAGCGTAAAGAACACACCGCGATGGCCTGATTTCATGGCTTCGACCGCGAGTTCGAGGCTCATCAGCGTCTTGCCGTGTCCGGGTCGGGCACCGACCAGAACCATATCGCCGGGCGCAAGTTGCGCAAACAGCATGCCGGCGGGCGCCGCCTCGGCTGCCTTGGCTGCAAGCAGGCTCCAGCTGGTGAACCCTTCCTGTGCTGCAACACGGTCGAGCGCTTCGTGCAGCGCAATCTTGCCCTCGCGAGACAAAAGCCTGGCTTGACGCTTGAGATGGTAGATGGGCGCGGACAACTTCATCGCAAAACTTCCTGGTGCGAGCCGTTTTTGCAACCCCTCCTTATGCCAAGTGCTCGAACAGTCGGTTCGGTGATTGGATAGCGCCCTGCATGAACGATGCTTTCCCGGCGGAGGGAGGTGGCGTGGGCCGCGCCAGAATCAGATGATAGCTCAATCCCTGCGGATCGAAAATCGCGGACCTCCAGGGATCAGGCTCCGGACTCGCGCACGATAGGAATTTTTTCTTGACTTCCTGCCCTCAGCTATGGTACATATTTGTCCATGGTGCTGATTTGCGCCAATGACCCGCCGCACAGGCGGGTTTTTCGTTTGATGCTCCGTCAGCCAACGCGCCGAGGGCTCCGAAGGGACCCGCCAACCCGAGTTCGTTGCCCTGCAAGGATGCGAAGACCTCCGCCACAAGCCTGGAGCCAGCATGTCGGCGTAGGCCGTTTGCATGCATCGACCTGCTTTACGGCCCTTCATGCGGGTACGCTAAACAAGATGTGTTTCGCCTGATAATGCGAGGCCATCTATGATCGATTCTCGCGGCAATGCCGCAAGAAATCGCCATTCGCTTCGACAAGGAGAATGATCCGGTGCGGTTGAGATCTGTTCCTCTGGGTGTCGTCGCCAGCCTTCTCGTCGTCATCGCCGTGGCGGTATCGGCCCGATCCTTTGCCGCACCATCTGCCGTTCCAGCCTGGCTGCAGGCTTATGTCGGCGACAGCGACGGCCAGATCTCGCAAATTGTCCTCGAACGAGCCCGCGCGCTTTACCGGAAGAAGGTCGCGCAAGGCGCTGTCAAGAACCCCTGCTACTTCGCCATGGATGCGACACGCCCCAGCGATCTGGGCAATGGCGTGCTTGGCCGCCGCTACTACGTCATCTGCGAAGCCAGCCAATCATTTCGCGCGATTTCGTCAGGCCACGGCAGCGGGCGGAATTTGAAAGGCGTCGTCGATTTTTCAAACGGCAAACGGTGCGCGAAGAACTTCGGCAATGCGATGGATTCATCGTTGACGGCCGGCGGCGCCTATATGACCAGCGAGGCCAAAACCTCGTTCAAGGGCTATTACCGCACCGGCGCGAAGCAGGACGCGGTTTTCCAGCGCACCTTCATCCAGTTCGACGGCGAAGGCGAAGCCGCGAACGCCAGGCAGCGGGCGATCGGCGGTCACGCCGCCCAGGTGCTGCATGGCATGTGCCTGCGCAAAAACCCGAACAGCTCGCACGCCGACCATGACGGCTTCGTGCCGTTCGGCAAGCTGGTGGACTATGCCGGCGGTCGCAGCAATGGCTGCACCAGCTGGTCGCCGGCGGATGCCAAGCGGATCATCCCGATGGTCAAGGACAATCCGACGACGCTCTACATCTACCCGGAATCGCGCGACATCGCCGCGGTCGCAGCCAACCGTTCACAGCCAGGCGCCTACTGGAACGCGTCCTGCCTGAAGGAAATCGGCACACCGAAATTCTGGCCGAGAAAGACCCTTGAGCCGATCATCGCCCAATACAGGAAGGATCATCCGGCACCGCCGCCACAGCCGTTGCCGATCTGCGAAGCGTCTTGAAGTCCGCATCGCGCCGCCGCGTCGATTAAGACGTGCTGCTTTATGTTCGTCGTGCGAACCGCATTGATCGGCGGCCCTGCGACCCACCATCAATGATTCAATCCGATCTCCAAGGTCAGCGCGCCAGCAGCTTCGGCCCCCGCCTCTCTCCTCGGCGTCGCAACTCAAAACAGCTGTGTGCATAAGGGCCGGATGGATCAGACTGGTTGAATGCTCTGGCCGAGGAGAGAATTTCCGGCACCACGTTCAGCCGATTGCGGTGGTTGGAACCAACGGCCTGCTACCCAGTTAGAAAGCCAGCAAGTCTGGTTGTAGCCTTGCCGCCATGTGAATCAAAACCCGCCGACGCTGTCTACGGCCTAGCAAGAATGGCGACCTTGCAGCGGCGGTGGCCCGCTGGGAAACCGGTGTGCCTGCCTCCGCAACCTGGGCTGCACAGCCGCTGACGACAGCCCAGCAGACCACCGTCGCCGACAGCCAAGCAACAGGAGATATGCCGACATGAAAGCAGCCCGCATCCATGCTTTTGGCGGACCTGAGGTTCTTTCGATCGATCAAGTCCCCTTGCCTCAACCGCTTGACGACGAGGTTGTGCTCAGGGTTCGCGCCGCGAGCGTCAATCCGATCGACTACAAGATCCGCGAAGGTTCGACGAGCGAAACCCTGCCGGTCACGCTCGGGCGCGACGTGTCCGGCACGGTGGAAATATGCGGCACGCGGGCGCATACGTTGAAGAAGGGCGACCCGTTATTTGCGATGCTTGGTCATGACCGCGGCGGCAATGCCGAATATGTCGTGGTCAAGGCGACGGAGGCGGCTGCGAAACCGGATCGTCTAAGCCATGTCGAAGCCGCGGCGGTGCCGCTTGCCGGCATCACTGCATGGCAGGGCCTGTTCGACCATGGCGGCCTCAAATCCGGGCAACGGGTTCTCATCCATGGCGGCGCCGGCGGCGTCGGTCATCTGGCGATCCAGTTCGCCAAGGCCGCGGGCGCGTTCGTCGCGACAACCGTTTCCGCCGAGGACGTGGTTTTCGTCCGTGAGCTCGGCGCCGATCAGACGGTCGACTACAAGAACCAGCGTTTCGAAGAGGTCGTCGATGCGGTCGACCTGGTGTTCGACCTTGTCGCGGGCGACACGCAGGACCGCTCCTGGGATGTGCTCAAGCCAGGCGGAACACTCGTTTCCACTCTTTCCGAACCGTCGCAGGAAAAGGCAAATTTGCGCCGGGCGCGTGGCGTCTCCTATCTGGCCGAACCGAATGCGGCGCATCTTGCCGAGATCGGCCGCCTCATCGAGGCCGGCAAGGTCACCCCCTTCGTGCAAGCCACCTACCCTCTTGGAGAGGTCGCCAAAGCGGAAGAACGGCTGGAAAATGAGCATGTGCGTGGCAAGATCGTGCTTGAGGTTTCCGCCTAGCGAGTTGGTGCTTCTGCCGTCCCTCTGGAACGGGTTATCCGATCCGCGCGTCGCCGTCGCTGTCCGGCACGTTCGGAAACAGCACCTTCAGCTTGTGTTCCGCGCTTGCCCAACTGCGCGTGTGATGTTGCCAGAGGCACCAATTGCTCACCGCAAAGGCTAGAATGCCGACAGTCACGGCGAGACTGACTGTCGAGCCAATGACAACCTTGAGCATCACCCCGGCAAAGACACCGGCGATGGCACCGTTGACGACATTCACCATCCCTGCGGTTCCGGCGAACGCTTGCCAGGGCCTTGGCTTGAGGCCGACATCGGCCAGCAGAGCCGTTTGGTTGTCATGAGTGGAGTGAACCAGGTAGCGCGCCATCGAGGGAGTAAGCTCGGTGTAGTAGTGCCTGATGCGCGCCATGCCACGGGCGTGGATCATGTCTTCGATGGCCACCTGCACAGCCCTGACGAATGTCACCAGCCCGATGAAGTAGAGGCATGGCAACAGGATCAGGCTAAACAGCATGAAAGGGAAGCCCCATCCTTGTCACCTGGGCGACGAAGGCAAGGGCGATCGTGGCGCTGGATACCGAAGTCAGGAACAAATTTGCGCGCTGATTCGCCTCCTGAATCGTCGCCGCCCTGGCGGTCCCCAGCACCAAATGCTCCGTGGTCATCATCTGCAGGAGTTGCTGCCGGTTCTCGCCTTCATCGGTTTTTGTCTTCCTTGCAGGCATCGCAAAAAACCTGTTGCGGGACGCGCTCCCCCACCCAACCAACTCCTCAAAGCCGCCACCCAAGGAACGAACTGCTTCGGAAGGGGTTCCAGCGCAACCAAGAGCCGTTCCGTGATCCCGGAGAAGAGCCGGATCACAGACCGAGCCAATTTTGTCGACAGATAGCGAAACGATTGTCCCCGAGCATCGTTTCGAAACCAGACATGAATTTGATGAGGAGGCGATGATGAGCGCTACCGGTTTGGATGTTTTTGACAGGACGCTGCAGACGACCAACATCTGGCTCGACGAGATCATGGACGATCATGGTCCGGATCGGCGGATTGCATGGCACATATTGGGCGCGGTCTTGCGGACCGTAAGGGACAGGCTGCAGATCGGGCTTGCGGCCAAACTTGGGGCGGAACTGCCGCTCCTGGTGCGCGGCGCTTATTACGAGCACTACCGGCCCGCAGCCGAGCCGGACAAAACGCGCTCCCTTGAAAACTTCTCGCAGCACATCGGCGAGGAATTGAAATCGATCCGCCCCGTCGATCCCGAGGAGGCGGCACGCTCGGTGTTCCGAGTTCTTGCACGGCATGTTGATCTTGGCCAATCGGCCAAGGTGCGCGATGCCCTGCCGAAAGAAATCCAGGCGCTTTGGCCCGAAAGTCTCGGCGTCAAATAGCGACAGCAACGAATCTGACGGCTACTCGGCAGCTGGCGCCCCTGAGGGCGTCAGTCCCGCAAACGGTTGGCGGCATGATCCTGGTGCTGCTCAGTCGCGACCTGCCTGGAGTCCAAACCGCGTTCTTTGGAATGCTGCGCCTTGTCGCGATTGGACAGAACCTGGTTTTCTTCGAGCTTGTCCTTTGGCGTTACGGTCATGGCGCCTGTGCCAGAACCCTTTCCCTGTGAACCTGCTCCGATGTGTTTCTTGCTCCCGCGTGCCATGGGCTGCCTCCAATCTATGACAAATGTTCCAGGATCGGTGCTCATCTAGTCGTCAGGACGATTTTTGTGATGGACGCTTTCCTGATTTTTGCCGCGAAGGATGTTTCGGTCGTCCGGATCGACGAGGTCAGGTGTGTCGGTTCTCATGTCCGATCCTTTGCGCAGCGCTTCGCGTTCCGCCGCTGATCGTTTCAGATCCGCCTCTGAATCGAAATCCTTGCCGGCATTCTTTGTGTTTTCCCGCTCTTCAATGATGCGAATTTGTTGGTCATGGGTTTTGCGTCCAGTCATCGCTTCCTCCGGTGTGTTCGTGTTGGCGCTCGAAAGTCATCGGCCGCCTCTAAGGTCGGGTCACGGCGCTTGCCTGTCCGAGCCGGCTCTCGTGCTGATAATGGCAAGGTGACGGGATCGTTCCGAAGGCGTTGAATAAGCTTTTCGCCAGATGGCTCGGTTCACCGAGGCGCTCACGTTGACCGAGGCCGCCGCCCCGCCTTCTGAACCAGTACGTCCTTTGAACGTTTCGGCGACCGCCGGACTGGTGCCGGACGCCTTTCCGTCGCGCTCCAGCTCAGCGCAGGAAATCGACCACAGCCTGGATGAACTCTGCCGGATATTCGATGTTCGACAGATGGACCGCGGGCAGCACTATCAGCTTCGCGCCGGGCACCGCCGCCGCAATCATCTCACTGTGGCTGGCTGCTGTCACCGTGTCGTGCCGACCGGCGATCACCAGCGTCGGCCGCTGTATCAGTGCTACGGTGCGGCGAAGATCGGCGTCGCGAACCGCTGCGAACAGACCCGCCAGACCTTGCCGGTCGATAGCCAGCAGCATGGTGCGAAACTCTTCGACCACCGGCTCGTTGGCGGCAATTATCGACGCGGGGAACCAGTTGCTCAGGAACGTCTCGGCGGTTTCCGACATGTCCGGCGCCTGCCGCACCGCGGCAATCCGCTCGTCGAAATAGCTTGCCGGCGAGAGATGGGACGAGGTGTTGCTCAGGATCAGCCGGTCGATCCGCTCGGGCGCGTGGATGCCGAGCCACTGCGCGACGAACCCGCCGAGCGACAGGCCAAGGAAATGTACGCGTTGTAGGTCGAGCGCATCGAGCAACTCGATGACGTCGCGGCCAAGCCGGTCGAGCGAGTAGGCGCCGACCGGAACGCTCGATCCGCCATGGCCGCGAAAGTCGTAGCGCAGGACACGGAAATGCTTCGACAATTCGCCGATCTGCCTGTCCCACATGTGCAGCGTGGTGCCGATGGAATTCGACAGCACCAGCACCGGCTTGCTTGCCTCGCCATCGAAGCGGTAGGCGATGCGCGTGCCGTCGCCCGTGGTGACGAAATTAAGCTCATTCATGATGAGATTCCTTCTGGAACGTTGAACGAGACAGAGCCTAGCCGTGGAGCGATTTTGTTGATATTACAAAGATAGGACAATCTCTGTAATAAAAACTGACATGGCCGAATTCACCCTGCACGACCTGCAATGCTTCGATGCGGTGGTCCGCACCGGCGGTTTTCAGCCTGCGGCGGCCATGCTGTATCGCTCGCACCCGGCGGTGTTCGCCGCCGTCGCCAAGCTGGAACGACAGCTCGGCCTTATCCTTTTGGACCGCAACGGCTATCGCGTGCGTCCGACCGAGGCCGGGCTTTCGTTCCACCGCCGAGCGCTATCGCTGCTGCGCGAGTTGGACGGTTTGCGCGTCCATGCCGCCCAGTTGGCGATGGGTGAGGAAAGCGAGATCCACGTGGTGATAGGCGACCTGTGCCCGCGCCCGCATGTGCTGGGCATGCTCGGGCGGTTCTTCGCACAGTGCCCCGGCACGCGCCTGCATCTGCATTTTGAAGCGGTGGGCGGCCCATGGGAGCGTCTATTCGATGACGAAGCCGATCTGATCCTGCACTGGGTCGACAAGGGCGATGCGCGGGTGGAATGGGTCGATCTGTGCAAGGTGTCCTTCATTCCCGTGGTGGCGCCGGGCTTTCTGCCCGGGCGTATCGAGCAGCCGATCACTCTGGACCAGATGCAGGCACTCACCCAATGCGTCATGCGCGACAGCGCCCGCCATTCGCCACAACAAAACTATTCGCTGATCGAAGGCGCGCCGCAATGCCTCGTCGCGGACCAGGGCATGAAGAAGGAGATCATCCTGCAGGGCCTTGGCTGGGGCCACCTACCCCGCTTCCTGATCGAGGAAGAACTGCATGACGGGCGCCTGCAATCCATTGCCGGCCGCCATCTGCCGGGCCGCACCGACGAACTGGTGGTGGCGCGGCGCCGCGACCGACCGCATGGGCCGATCGCCAACCGGCTGTGGGATCATATCCAGCAGGAAGCCCCGACATTGCGCCGTGCATTGGAGCCGACGGGGCCCGCCGGACAGACACCCACCAACCAGTCGCGAAAGGCGCAAGTGGCAACCGGTCGCTGATGACCGGCCGTGCAATGCCAGGACCTCTCGGGTCCCGTCCAGCGATCACTTCTTGACATACGCTCCAGGCTGGCGGCCGCTCTTCGGAGCCTTGGCGTCCTTTGAACGCTCCGCGATAGCGGGGCCGGCGCCGGACGTCTTTTCGGTTGCGGCGCTCGGCGTGACTTGCCTTGGCGGGTTTTGTCCCTCCGATTGGCGGGTTCGGTCTTCCACTTCGCCCATCCGGCGGGTGAGCCCGATGCCGCCGACGGGCTTCTTGTTGGCGGCCGCATCCTGGGAGAATTCATCGGAAGCGTCGGCATCGGTCTTTGCCGGATATTTCGTCGCACCGGTTTCATAGCGGGTTTCGTTCTCAGTCATGACATCTCTCCAGTTGCATGACGGATAAACATCTCAGCGGTATCCGAGTTCCAACTCCTGGACTTCGATTCCGGACGGATCTGGGTTCCGGGAGCGCCCGGTCGGCCACGCAAGCGACGAGATGAGCAGCATCCTACTGCAGCAGGCCCTTGACGATGCCGCTCGCCTTGCCGAAATCCATCTGGCCGGCATATTTCTGCTTCAGCGCGGCAATCACCTTGCCCATGTCCTTCTGGCTGGCCGCACCGGTCGCGGCGATCGCCTCGCGCGCCGCAGCCGTCACCGCCGCATCGTCCAACTGCGTCGGCAGAAAGGTGCGGATGATCTCCATCTCGCCACGCTCCTGCGCAGCCAGTTCCGGCCGCTTGCCGTCGTCGAAGGCTTTGGCCGATTCCTCGCGCTGTTTCACCATCTTGGCCAGGATCTGCAGGATCTCCTCGTCGCTGGCCGGCTCCTTGCCCGAACCGCGATTGGCAATGTCGCGGTCGTGAATGGCGGCCTGGATCAGCCGCAATGTCGGCAGCCGGTGCTTGTCCTGCGCCTTCATCGCGCTCTTCAGGGATTCGGCGATTTTGCCGCGCATGGTGCATTCTCCTTCGATCGGCGCGGACAATAGCGCCAGGCGCAAGCCAAGGCAAACCCTGATATGCCGGGGCAAGCCACTGATTTTGCTAGGCGAAATAAAACATGGCGGCATTTCGCATGATCATTGACCGCCCTGCCCCCTTCCCCTATGTACTGGGCCTTGCATGAACGGAAATTTGACTGCGTGGGAGCCGCGAAATCGCCGCTTCGCGCCGTTTGCCGCGCAGATGGCCCGCCGGGCCGGTTGCAGCGCGCGGCCTGATAGGAGTGCCGCATGGCCGAGATGACGCCCACCTTGACCCCCGCTTGGGCCACTGAAAAGCCGACCGCCCTTCTGGTGCTGGCCGACGGCACCGTCATCGAAGGTCGCGGCCTCGGCGCCACCGGCTCCGCCGTCGCCGAAGTCTGCTTCAACACGGCGCTGACCGGCTACCAGGAAATCCTCACAGACCCTTCCTATGCCGGCCAGATCGTCACCTTCACCTTCCCGCATATCGGCAACATCGGCACCAATGACGAGGACATCGAGGACCTCAATCCCGCCGCCCGCGCCGGTGCCGTCGGCGCCGTGTTCAAGGCCGATGTCACCAACCCTTCCAACTATCGCGCCGGCACCGGTCTCGACCAATGGCTGAAGAAGCGCGGCATCGTCGCCCTGTCGGGCATCGACACGCGCGCTCTGACCGCGCTGATCCGCGAAAAGGGCATGCCCAACGCCGTGATCGCGCACGCGCCCGACGGCGTGTTCGATCTCGACGATCTGAAGCGGTGCGCCGCCGCATGGTCGGGCCTGATCGGCCTCGACCTCGCCAAGGATGTCACCTCGGGCCAGTCCTCGGTCTGGCGCGAGACGCCCTGGGTGTGGAACGAAGGCTTTGGCGAACAGACCGAACCGACAATGCATGTCGTCGCCATCGATTATGGCGTCAAACGTAACATATTGCGCCTGCTCGCCGGCCTCGGCGCCAAGGTCACGGTGGTGCCGGCCAAGACCGGCGCCGAAGAAATCCTTGCCATGCAGCCGGACGGCATTTTTCTCTCCAATGGCCCCGGCGACCCGGAAGCCACCGGTGATTATGCCGTGCCGGTCATCCGGGATCTGTTGAAGACCGACATCCCCGTGTTCGGCATCTGCCTCGGCCACCAGATGCTGGCACTGGCGCTGGGCGGCAAGACCGCCAAGATGCACCAGGGCCATCACGGCGCCAACCATCCGGTCAAGGATCACACCACCGGCAAGGTCGAGATCGTCTCGATGAACCACGGCTTTGCCGTCGATGCCGACTCGCTGCCATCGGGCGTCGAGGAAACCCACGTCTCGCTGTTCGACGGTTCGAACTGCGGCATCACGCTGACCGGCCGGCCGGTGTTCTCGGTCCAGCATCACCCGGAGGCTTCGCCCGGCCCGCAGGACTCGCATTATCTGTTCCGTCGCTTCGTCAATCTAATCCGCGAGAAGCGCGGCGAGGAATTGCTGGCCGAACGGGCTTGATCCTTTAGAATGCTGTTAGCGATATCGCTTAACACAAAGCGATAAATGTGCGATATTGCTTGTTGTGAAGACGATCATCCTTTCGGTATCGGCGGCTCGCGATCTCGATAACCTGCCGGCGGATGTCCGCGAGCAGGTTTCCGAGGGTTTGATCACTTACGCCGTCAGCGGTCGTGGAGATGTAAAGCGTCTTGCCGGCCGGAACGGTTATAGACTGCGTATCGGCCGCTATCGCGTCATATTCGACGAAGACCGCACCACGATTCTCGCGATCTACATCGGCAAGCGTGAAACGACGACCTATAGCAGGCCATAGGACAGGACATCATGAACGCCCCGCAAATCATCAAGACCTCAACCGGCGAAGAACTGGTCGTCATCCCGAAGGCCGACTACGAGGCATTGCTGCATGCCGCTGAAGAAGCCGTGGAAGATGCTGCGGATGTGGCGATCTACGATGAACGGAAGGCCGAGCTCAAAACGGAAAAGCCCCTGCCCGCTGCCGTGACGATGGATATCCTGCGGGGCTCGAGCCGGCTCAAAGCGCTGCGCAATTGGCGCAACCTGACCCAAGCCGATTTGGCGACTGCCATTGGTGTCAGCCAGGGTTTCCTGTCGGACCTCGAATCCAATCGTCGCAAACCATCGCCGCAGACCAGTGCCATGCTGGCAAAGACGCTGGATATCCCCGGCGAATGGATCGAACCCTAGAGCAATCCCAGGAAAAGTGTGAAACGGTTTCCCGTCCGGGAATTGCGACAAACAAAGAATCTAGTTCTCATCCTACGCCACCGGCCGGCCTTCACTGGCTTCCAGGACGGCGAACCATTGCTGGCGGTCGAGCCCGATATCAAGCGCCTTGACCATGGCGGCCAGCCGTTCCGGCTTCATCGAACCCAGCACCGGCACCAATCGGGCCGGGTGGCGCAGCAGCCAGGCGATGGCGACTGCGGCAAGATCGCCGGCACCGATTTCCGCTGCCACCTCGGCAAGCGCTGCCCGCACCCGCGCCTCGCGCCCCTCCTTGCCGGTGAACAGCGAGCCGCCCCCGAGCGGCGACCAGATCATCGGCGCATAGGCAAGGCGCTGCGCGTGGTCGAGGCTGCCGTCGGTCAGCGCTGATGTCTTCAGCACCGACATCTCGATCTGGTTGGTGGCGAGCGCGAACGGCATTCGCGAGGCCAGCAGATCGAACTGCGACGGCGTGAAATTGGAGACGCCGACCGCCCTCACCTTACCGGCTTTGACCAGGCCGGCCAGTGCCGGCGCCGTCTCATCGGCATCCATCAACGGGTCCGGCCGATGCAGCAGCAACAGGTCGAGATAGTCGGTGCCGAGATTGGCGAGCGAGCGGTCGACCGAGGCCGCGATATGAGTGGCGCTGGTATCGTAGTGCTTCAGCCGGTTGTCCGGCCGGTTTGGCGATTTCTTCATGATGTCGCATTTCGAGATCAGTTCGATGCTGTCGCGCTTGCCTTTCCAGCGCGCCAGCCCGGCGCCGAAGGCCGCTTCAACCTCATAGTGCCCATAGATGTCGGCATGATCAAAGCTGGTCAGTCCGAGATCGACGGCGGTGCCGATCAGCCGTGCGACCTGATCGGCATCCGGGCGGGCGGCGCTGTCGAGCAGACGCGAGGCGCCGAAGACCAACCGCGACAGCGACAGTCCGTCCCGAGTCAGCGCAATGCGGCTGTGACTCACACCTGCGCTCCATCTTCGGCGGCGCCGGCGGTGACATTTGCGCGCGCCGCGGGCCTCGCCACCTTGGTGACGAAGACGATGACCGCCAGCGTCAGAAAACATGCGCCGACCAGATAGGGCGCACCGCCGAAGGTCACCGGCGCGCTTGGCCCGGTGAACCAGGAAAAGATCGCCGTATAGAGCAGCGGCGTGATGATCGAGGTGATCGAGAAGATCGAGGTCATCGCGCCCTGCAACTCGCCCTGCGCCGAAGGCGGCACCTTGGCGGCGGCGAGGCTCCTCAGCGGCGGATCGGCCAGTGCTTCCAGACAGCCGACGACGATCACCGCATAGATCATCCAGCCTTGCGACGCGAAGGCATAGCCGAAAGCGCTGGCTGCCGTGAATGTCAGGCCGATGACCGCCGTCTTCCACTCGCCAAGCCTCGGGATCACGCGCGGCAGCACCGTCGCCATGACGATCGCACCGCACAGGCCGAAGGCGCCGAGCGAGAAGCCGATCTGCTGCTCGCTCCAGCCATAGCGGTAGCTGGAGACGAACGACCAGACCGCCGGATACATCATGTGTCCGAGCGTCATCAGGAAGAAGACAAGCCCGATCCAGCCGATGCCTTGATATTGGCGCATCTGCAGCAGCGTGCCGACCGGGTTGGCGCGTTTCCACTCGAAGCGGCGGCGATGCTTGTCATCGAGCGTTTCCGGGAGGAAAAACAACGCAATGAGGAAATTCACGAAGGCGAGCCCGGCGGCGAAATAGAATGGCACGCGCGGCCCGAACGTGCCGAGCAGCCCGCCCAGAACCGGCCCGATGACGAAGCCGACGCCAAACGCGATACCGAGCAGGCCGAAATTCTTTGCCCGGTTCTCATCGTTCGAGATATCCGCGATGAAGGCTGAAGTCGTCGAATAGCTGGCGCCTGAAATGCCGGCCAGCACACGCCCGATGAACAGCATCGGGTAGGACCAGGCGACCGCGCAGATCAGATTGTCGATGGAGAAGGTCAGCACCGAGGCGAGCAGGATCGGGCGGCGTCCGAACCGGTCGCTCAAGCCGCCCATGATCGGCGCGAAGACGAACTGCATCGCCGCATAGACGAAGAACAGCCAGCCGCCTTCGATCGCCGCACCGCTGATGCTGACCCCGGTCAATTCCCGGAGATAGGCCGGCAGCACCGGCATGATCATGCCGAAGCCGATAATGTCGAGCAGCAGCGTTGTGAAGACGAGCGCAAGGCCCCGTCTGGCGGTTTTGGGGTCGATCATGCAGGATCAAGCTCCTCTGCTCGCCCTCAGGCGCAGGCGGACGCACTTATAGGCGAGCCCGCGGCAAGGAACAATAAGGGAACAATCCGGATGCGTTCATCCTGACAGCCCCTGACGGCAACATCGCCGGCAGGTGAAGCTCGAAAACGGCCTGGTCAGATCGGCCCACTCAGCGTGTTGCACTCCGACAGCTTGCCGCTCTTGTAACCACGCGCCAGCCAGGTCTGCCGCTGCTGCGAGGTGCCGTGGTTGAAGCTTTCCGGCACGACATAGCCTTGCGTCTTCTTCTGCAGCGTGTCGTCGCCGATCTGCTTGGCGGCGTTCAGCGCGCTCTCCATGTCGCCCTGCTCCAATATGCCTTTCTGCCCGGTGTAATGCGCCCACACGCCGGCAAAGCAGTCGGCCTGAAGCTCGATTCGCACCGACATCTGGTTGGCTTCGACCTCACCCATGCTTTGCCGCATCTGGTTGAACTTGGACATGATGCCGGTCAGGTTCTGCACGTGGTGGCCGACCTCATGCGCAATCACATAGGCGCGGGCGAATTCGCCCGAGGCGCCGAACTGCTGGTCGAGCTGCTGGAAGAAGGTCATGTCGAGATAGACCTTGTGGTCGCCGGGACAATAGAACGGTCCGGCCGCCGCTGAAGCGAAGCCGCAGGCCGAGCGGACCTGGCCGGAAAACAGCACCAGCTTCGGATCCTCGTAGGTCAGGCCTTGAGATTTGAAGATGCCGGACCAGGTGTCCTCGGTCTCGGCCAGCACGGTCGCCACGAACTGCTTCATCTCGTCATTGGCAGGTGTGGCACCGCTGTCCTGGCCGCTGTTGTCGGTGATCTGACCGCCGCCGCCCGGCGCCAGTCCGCCGCCGCCGCCACCCAGGATCGTCGACGGATCGAAGCCGAAATACCATCCGGCCAGCACCACCAGGATGACGAGGAAGATGCTGCCGCCGCCACCGGTGCGACCGCCGATCGGAATGCGGAACTGGCCACCGCCGCCGCCGAGCCCGCCACCGCCGCTGCGGTCGTCCTCGATATTGTCACTCTGACGACGGCCTCTCCAGAGCATGGCAACTCCTCGCGCTGCAAACTTCCCCGTTGTTGCGGGGCTCGACCCAACAAACAACTATCTCAATGGTTGCTCCAAGTCACAGCATTTTTCCAGACCGCGGCGGTTCTGGCATGACGGCCTCACCGCTCTGGCCGAGAGTGCGCAAGGCCTGTAGCATTGCTCGTGGATGGGGGATGTATTGGGCTTGAAGACGATCGGTTCGTTCCTGTCGCTGATTGCGGCGTTGTTTTGCCTCGGCACGCCGGTAGCCGGCGCGGTGACGCTCGATTCCAGCGTTGCCGTCACCGACCCCGCCACCTTGCAGGCATTGGAGCGTGGCGGACTGTCGATCAGCCGCCTGCTGGGGCCAGCGCTCGGCCTGACCCGCGAGGTCGACAATCGCGGTCTGTTCTCGGTACCGGCTTTGGCGACGGTGCGCGACACAGTCAAGCAGCAGATCGCCGACGAGCCGAAGACCAGTCCGGACCCCTATGTCGCCGACATGGCCAGATCAAAGGACACCAGCCAGAAATTCAATCCAAAATACATCGACGACGACGGCTCGACGCTGGACCTCACCGGCGTCGTCAACCGCATGGACCGCGGCTATCTCGGCCACACTGAATGCGGCGAGATCCGGCTGATCTATCGCTTCCACTATTCGATTGCTGAAAAGCCGGTGAAGGGAAAGGGAGGCCAGCGCATTTCCTCGCGGCTGCCGCTGACCATGAGCCTGGTGTTCAACGCCAAACCCAGGCAGGCACAAGCGCGCGCCTCCAAGGACCTGCCAAGCGCCACCGACGGGTCCTGCGCCGATGTTGCCCAGCGCTGGCTGGCAGCCGGAAAGAAAGACCTGCCACCCGACCAGCTTGCCGCCTGGCTGCGCTCCGACGAGGGGCCGCTGTCGGGCGCCATGCTCAAGTCGTCGCAGATCATGCGACTCGAACTCAACATGCAGGTGCTGCGCCTGTCTGCCTCGACGCGGCGCGATTTCGGCGGTCATGCCGAATACCTCCTGAAGATCTTCAAATGGGATCCGGCGACGTCCAGCTTCTATGAAGCGAAGATGGAAAACCAGATCGACCGCGCCACCGTGCTGGCCGACAAGCCGTCTTTCGCCAAATGGCTGCTCACCGACCGCAACATCTACGACCTCGACCATGGCCGGCTGGTCATCGATGAAAAATTCCTGGCCAGGAGCGCCGTCTCCGTCGCACCCGGCGGCCTCAGCCGGTCGCAGAACAACATCGTCTACGGGCTGGTCGACGACGCCGACATCGACAAGGCGCTGAAGGACTACGTCGCCAGGGGCAATACGCTCGCCACCATCAAGTCGGCGGCCGGCTTCAAATTGCGGCTCAACGAGATGAGCTGCACCGGTTGCCATCAGACGCATGGCATTGCCGGCTTTCATTACACCGGCGCCGATCCGGCCAGCGAGCCGCGCCGCAACGCCGTCTTCGTGCCGGGCTCGGCTGTGTTCTTCGCCGACCTGCCGCGCCGCCGCGCCATCGTCGAGCAGTTCGCCGCCGGCAGTCACCCGGACTTTACGCGCGGCTTCGCCGCCCGTCCGGACGCCAGATATGCCGAGGCGCTGAAAGGCACCGACCTCTACAATGGCTGGGGCTCGATCTGCTATCGCGGCGAGGACCCAAGTTTCAAGGACTGGACCTGCGGCACCGGCCTGCGCTGCGCTGGCGTCCATGAAAGCGCCATCCATCCGGGCTTCGGCACCTGCGTCAGCGAGGCCGGCACGGCCGTCGGCGACCCGGTCGAGTTCGGCGAGATCAAGATGTCGACCTGGGGCAACGACCAGTATTGCCGCCTCTCCCCGGCCACCGCCAAGGCCTGCGCCATCGACCCGGCGCGGGACAAGAAGCCGCCGGTCAAGCTCGCCGGCTATGGCGCGGCGCGCCAGCGCTACGACAATCCGCAGCAGAAGACCGGCGGCTTTCCCGGTGGCATGCTGCGCAAGGCGAGCTGCGACAAGCTTCCCGGCGAGGCGACGTGCGGACGTCTGGCCAAGACCGGCTTCAACGACTGCATCGCGTCGGGCAAGGACCACAAATTCTGCACGAAGGAATTCACCAAGACCGCCGGCCTGCGCGCCTGCGACAAGGCGCATCCCTGCCGCGAGGACTATATCTGCACCGCAGGCTATGACGATCTGGTGCAGGCAAAAGCCGGCAAAGGCACCTGCATCCCGCCCTATTTCATCTTCCAGTTCCGCGTCGACGGCCACCCGCGCAGCTGGGTGCAGGATGTCAGGGAGTGAGGGAACGGTTTGCCGCAGGCAAATTGAAAGGTCCACTGGACCTTTCAAAAGGCTCGAACGCCCGCAGCCATAGCGGAGGGCGATAGACACTGCCGCAAGAAAGGACGTAAACCACGTCCAACAGCGGCCTTGGCCTGCAGCCAATCACGTCAGACGCCTAATCTTCCTGTTTGGCGCCGGCGCTCTTGCCGTCAGAGCTCTTCGACCGTTCCTCGAAACGCGCCGCGCCCTTTTTAAGCGGACGGCCGGTTTCCGCCTCGGTCTTGCGCTCGTCCCTCGCCGCCGCCTGTTTCAGTCCCGCGGCCGCCTGCTTGCCCTTTGCGGTCGGTGCTTGTTCGATGCCCATCGCTTCCTCCGTT
The DNA here is from genome assembly GCF_055811675.1 of Mesorhizobium sp. WSM4808. Lineage (NCBI taxonomy): Bacteria > Pseudomonadati > Pseudomonadota > Alphaproteobacteria > Hyphomicrobiales > Phyllobacteriaceae > Mesorhizobium > Mesorhizobium sp. WSM4808. Next base: position 11,154 of record NZ_JBVVQX010000010.1, on the reverse strand, counting down.
CGCGCGACAAAACGCGCGCTGTCGGGAGCAACGTGCCCGGCGTGCGACGGTTCCGGCAGCGCCGGAAATCTGGCGGCTCAGCGCGCCGTCATCGCCTTGCGGAAAGCTTCCAGCGTCTCGGCGCTGACATGGTGCTCGATGCCTTCGGCGTCGATGCGCGCCGTCTCGGCGCTGACACCAAGCGAGCGCAAAAAGGCTTCCACCGTCTGATGGCGGATGCGGCTTTGCTCCGCGACCTTGCGGCCGGCATCGGTCAGGAACACGCCGCGATAGGGCTTTCTCGACACCAGGCCGTCGGCGCACAGCCTGGTCAGCATCTTGGCCACTGTCGGCTGGGCGACGCCCAGGCGTGCGGCGATGTCCACCTGGCGCGCCTCGTTGCCGTCTTCGATCAGGTCGGCGATCAGCTCGACATAATCCTCGACCAGCGCGCTGCGGCGCGCTTCGCGCTGCTGCCGGAAGCCCTCCGAATGAATTTCGGCGTCAAGCAGCGGCTCGCGCGGGACCGGTCTGTTCTTCAGCGCCAATACGCGCTCCTCCCAGGACTATTTGCCATCCATGCTTTCATAGCACGGGCTCTGATTCTTCAGGCCGTTTATTTGCATTGCGCCACAGGTGCAACCAGCGCTTCCGATTGCCGTTTCCACCCGATGACCGCCGGCCGGATGAAAAGCAACGACAATGAAATATAGCATATTGCATAATGTTGAGCCATGGCATAGCTTAGGGAACATCGCCCAGTCTCCCGGAAAGCCCTCCCCCATGTCCGAAGCCGAAGCCACAGCCTCCCGTTCCTCATGGCGGTTCGCCAGGCCCGACGAGGACGAGCAGCCCAGCCTGCGTGAAGTCAATTCCTCCATCGCCGTTCCGAGTTCGGGGGTCTGGTTCCGCCGCCTGTTCGCCTTCATGGGTCCCGGTTACATGGTCTCGGTCGGCTATATGGATCCGGGCAACTGGGCGACCGATCTCGCCGGCGGCGCGCAGTTCGGCTACACGCTGCTGTTCATCATCATGCTGTCCAACCTGATGGCGATCCTGCTGCAGGCGTTGGCGGCACGGCTCGGCATCGCCACCGGCCGCGACCTCGCCCAGGCCTGCCGCGCCTACTATCCCCGTCCGGTCAATTTCGTGCTGTGGATCGCCTGCGAACTGGCCATCATCGCCTGCGACCTGGCCGAAGTCATCGGCACCGCGATCGCGCTGCAACTCCTGTTCGGCATTCCGCTTATCAGCGGCGCCATGCTGACGGCGCTCGACGCCTTCCTCGTGCTGCTGCTGATGAACAAGGGCTTCCGCTATCTCGAAGCTTTCGTCATCGCGCTGCTGATCATCATCTTCAGCTGCTTCGCCATCCAGATCTTTGTCGCCGCCCCGCCGGCAGGCTCGATCCTGCATGCCATGTTCGTGCCGTCGTCGCAGATCGTCACCAACCCGGAGATGCTCTACATCGCCATCGGCATCATCGGCGCCACCGTCATGCCGCATAATCTCTATCTGCACTCCTCTATCGTGCAGACCCGTGCCTATGAGCGCACCGACAAAGGCAAGCGCGACGCCATCAAATGGGCAACGACGGACTCGACCATCGCCCTGATGCTGGCGCTGTTCGTCAATGCCGCCATCCTGATCGTGTCGGCGGTCGCCTTCCACAACACCGGCCACCAGGATGTCGCCGAGATCGGCCAGGCATTCGAGCTGCTGTCGCCGCTGCTTGGCTTGAGCATCGCCTCGATCCTGTTCGCGGTGGCGCTGCTGGCGTCCGGCCTGAACTCGACGGTGACGGCAACGCTTGCCGGCCAGATCGTCATGGAGGGTTTCCTGCGCCTGCGCATCCCCAACTGGGCACGCCGGCTCTTGACGCGCGGCCTCGCCATCATCCCGGTGGTGGTCGTCACCGCGCTCTATGGCGAAAAGGGCACCGGCCAGTTGCTGGTGTTCAGCCAGGTGATCCTGTCGATGCAGTTGCCTTTCGCGGTCGTCCCGCTGGTGCAGTTCGTCTCCGACAAAAAGAAGATGGGCAATCTCGCCATTCCGCGCGGCGTCGCCGCCCTTGCCTGGGTAGTCGCCGCGGTGATCCTGGGGCTCAACTTCAAGCTGCTCTACGACACCATCTTCGGCATCGGCTAAGCTCCGCTTCGAAAATCAACTACCGTGCGCAAAGGGTAGTCTCGCGACAAATCGACAATCCGCGCTATGTTGTCCCGCAGCATGGCCGGGATCGAAGACATCAGGAAATTCTACGCGCGGCTGCTGGTCGCCCATGCCGGCTCGCCCGATCCACGCCTGGAAGCGGCTTTCGCCGAGGTGCCGCGCGAAGCGTTTCTCGGTCCCGGTCCGTGGACGGTCATCGCCGGCAACGGCAAGGTCACGACGCCGAGCGCCGACCCGGCCCATGTCTACCAGAACGTGCTGGTGACGCTCGACGACGACAAGGGCATCAACAATGGCGAGCCCTTCCTGCATGCCATGTGGATCGGAAAGCTTGCGGCTAAACCTGGCGAGGCCGTCACTCATATCGGCGCCGGCACCGGCTACTACACCGCCGTGCTGGCCAGGCTGGTTTTACCAGGCGGCACCGTCACCGGCTTCGAACTCGACGAAAAGCTGGCCGATCTGGCGCGCAAAAATCTCGAAGCATATGGCAATGCAACGGTCGTCCATGGCGATGCGGTGACGACGCCCCTGCCGCCATCCGACATCATCTACGTCAATGCTGGCGTCGCAGCGCCACCAGCAGGGTGGCTGAAGGCGCTGCGGCCCGGCGGCCGCATGATCTTCCCCTGGCGCCCGGCCGAGCGCGTCCCGCTGGCGGTGATGGTGATCCGCACCGAAAAAGGCTTCGCCTGCGATCCGTTCATGCGATCGTGGTTCATTCCCTGCGTCGGCGCCTCGCTCGCAGACTCAGCGTCGAGGATCCCGACCCGCGAGCAGGCCGCGCGCAGCCGCTCGATCTGGCTGGTGCAGGACAGGGCGCCGGACGACACCGCCACCGCCATATCGGGCGATGTCTGGTTCTCGTCGGAAGATCTCCACCCCGGGCCTCGCAAATGATGGTGGTTCGCCAAAATTTATATGTCGGACTGGTGGCTCGTCGCCCGTCCTTGGGCTGAAGTCCGGCCACGACGGCGTGGACAGAAGAACGGGAGCACTGGAATGAGAAAGATCATCTCGGCGACATTCGTCAGCCTAGACGGCGTCATGCAGGCGCCCGGCGGCCCGCAAGAGGATCCGGTCGGCGGCTTCAAGTTCGGCGGCTGGACCTTCCATTACTTCGACGAGGCGGGGAGCGCAGCCATGGATGAACTGTTCTCCAAGCCTTTCGCCCTGCTGCTCGGCCGCAGAACCTACGACATCTTCGCCGCCTACTGGCCGTATCAGAAAGATTCGATCGCGGATGCCTTCAACCCCGCGACCAAATATGTGGCGACGCATCGGCCTGACACCCTCACCTGGCAGAACACGCAATCGCTCGGGCCTGATATCGTTGCGGAGTTGCGCCGTCTCAAGCAGGAGGATGGCCCTGACCTGCTCATCCAGGGATCCGGCGATCTGATCCAGACCTTGCTCGCCAACGGGCTGATCGACGAAATTCGGCTGATGATCTTCCCGCTGTTGCTGGGCAAGGGCAAGCGGCTGTTCGGCGACAGCGCGATGCCGGCCGCCTTCAAGCTCATCAAGTCGCAGGCAACCAGCACAGGCGTCATCATGGCGACCTACGAACGATCAGGCGAGATCAAGGTCGGCTCGTTTGTCACAGGGGAGCCATCCGAGGCCGAGCTCGAACGGCGCAAGAACTGGAAGTAGCAGGACCTGGGTTCCTCGCCCCACGATGAAAGATCGACCCCCACTCCGTCTCGGCTTCGCCGAGCCACCTCTCCCCCGATCGACGGGGTAGAGGAAAGGCGCGAGCTTTAGAAAGGTTGGCTCCCTTCCTCTCCCTCCGGAGGGGGGAGAGGTGGCGCTGCGAAGCAGCGACGGAGTGGGGGAAGCCGCTCGTCAATCGCGCCGCCGCCGCAAGACAGGCATACCCGACCAGCAAGAAAACTGTCACCCATGCTATCGGTCCATTCTGTTACCTATCTATCCGGTTCGGACAACTCGACACCTCTCCCCCGATCGACGGGGGAGAGGAACCCAAGTTCTGCCTGGCTCAAGCAGCCACCGGCCGCCGCGCCAGCCCGTCGCGGATATGTCGCGCGAATTCCTGCGCCGCCGGCCCGACACCGTGCCTCGGCAGATGCAGGTTGATGGCAAAATTCGGCAGCGGCGGCAGGCCGGACTCCGATGGCAGTATGTCCAGATCGGCCGGCACGGTGGAGGCCAGCCAGGTGGTGACGGCAAGGTCCGACCGCACCGTCGCGGTCGTCGCGTCGATGTTGCCGTTTTCGAACACGGTGCGCCACTCCAGCCCATGCTCACCGAGCGCCGCCAGCACCGCCGGACGGAAGGCGCAGGTATCGGCGACGATCGAGACCGGCAGCGGCCGCTTGGCGCGGGCAATGCCGCCCTTGGCACCGACCCAGACCAGCCGATCGATGGCAAGGCACTCACCGGCCGACGGGCCGACGCGTTCCTCGATCACCGCAAGGTCGATGGTCCCGGCCGCAAGGGCAGCCGTCAGTTCCGGCGACGAGGCGCAGACCAGCGATATCTCGATCTGCGGATAGGTCTCGGCATAGGTCTTCAGCACCGGCGCCAGCAAGGTGCCGACAAGGTCGTAGGGCACGCCCAGCCGCACCTGGCCGGCCACCGATGTCCCAGCCATCTCAGCCCAGATCTCGTCATTCAAGGCCAGCAACCGCTTGCCCCTGCCGAACAGCTGTTCACCGGTGCGCGTCAGCCGCAAGCCGCGCCGGTCGCGCGTAAACAGGCTGGAGCCGAGCGCCTCCTCCAGCCGCTTGACCTGCTGGCTGACAGCACCTTGCGTCAGGTGCAGCGCATTGGCCGCCGCCGTCATGCTGGCCTTGTCGGCGACGGTGATGAAGGTGCGGATCAGCGCCATGTCGAGATTTCGGATCATGGGTGGCATTATCTATCCTAATGCTGACCATGGCAAACATTGCATTTACTGAAGTTCGCACGCAGCTACGATCGCAGCCCTCTGACAGAGGACGCCGCATGCTCGAGCCCATTCTCCCGCTCATCCTTTTTGCCATCGTCGCCACCACCACGCCCGGCATCGCCACGACCCTGTCTACGGCGTCCGGCGCGCAGTTCGGCTTTCGCCGTTCCGTGCCCCTGCTGGTCGGCAGCGCCGCCGGCCTCGCCACCGTCACGGGTGCCGCTGCCGCCGGGCTTGCCGGTCTGCTGCTTGCCGTGCCTTCGCTGCAACTGGCCATGAAGGTCATCGGCTCGCTCTATCTCCTCTGGCTGGCGATCAAGATCGGCCGCAGCGGACCGCCCAATCTGGATGTGAGCATGGCCAGGCCGAACAGCTTTCTGGGCGGCGCCGGCATTCAATGGATGAACCCGAAAGGCTGGGCGATGGGACTGGGCGCCGCGGCTTCGTTCGCGGCATTGGCCAGCGGACCGGTGCAGCTTGCGCTGCTGCTCGGCGCCACCTTCGGCCTCGCGGCCGCCGCCTCGCTTTCACTGTGGTGCGTGGCCGGCATGGTGCTGGCGCGGCTGCTCAAGACCGAATGGCAATGGCGCGCGCTCAACATCGTGCTGGCACTGGTGCTGGCCGCCTCGATCATTCCGATGTGGCGGACGGCCTGAGTTGGACGCAAGGCCCCCTCACCCAGCCTCCGCTTCGCTCGGCTGACCTCTCCCCTCGGGGAGAGGAGATTGTCAGCGCCGGCGCCGGTCTCTTCTCCCCAGCGGGGAGAAGGTGGCCGCGAAGCGGCCGGATGATGGGCCTTTTGGTTCGTAAAGCGAACCAGCCTAAACCCTCAAGCCGCGTAGCGGGCCGCCGGCTTGTCGGCGTGCAGGCTGCCGTAGAAGGCCTGCCGGGCACCGAGGAAAATGTCCAGTTTGGCCGGCTCGGCGAGCGCCGGCACGGTGACGGCTTCACCCCTGGCAAGGCCGACAAGGGCCGCATCCACCATATCGTCGGCGCTCATGATGATTTCCTTCGGAAGCTGGTCGATATCGCTGCCGGCAAGCTCCCAGAAATCCGTCCGTGTCGCGCCCGGCAGCACCACCTGCACCTTCACCTCCGTACCCTCCACCTCGCGGTGCAGAGCCTCGGTGAAGTTGACGACATAGGCCTTGGTGCCGCTGTAGATGCCGCCGAACGAGGTCTCATAGGCGAGCACGGAGGCGATGTTGACGACCGCACCTCTGTTGCGCGCCAAAAACCCCGGCAGCACGGCACGGGTCAGCCGCGTCAGGGCGATGACATTGACCTTGATCATGCGTTCGGCAGCGTCCGCATCGGCGATTGCCACCACGGACTGGCCGCCAAGGCCGGCATTGTTGACCAGCAGCGTCACGCTGTCGTCGCTGGCGATCGCCTGTTCGACGCGGCGGACGTCGCCGTCGTTGGAAAGGTCGGCGCTGATCACGCTGACCTTGCGGCCATAGGTCTGGCGCAGCTTCCCGGCCAGTTCCTCCAGCCGGTCGGCGCGCCGCGCCACCAGCACCAGATCGTAGCCCTGCCCCGCCAGCCGGTCGGCATAGACCGCGCCGATGCCCGACGAAGCACCGGTGACGACCGCCGTGCCCTTGTTGCCCTGTCCACTCATTGTCCTGTTCCTTCTTCGACTGATCTGGTTCGTTTCGACTGACCCGGCGCCGTGGCATCTGCCGCGCTACCGAAAGCCGCGTGATTGATTTAGTGGCATATACCACTAATTGGGAAGTAGGCATATGCCACTATCTTGTCAATGATACGGACGGGGATTATTTGAGGGGTGCAGCCGGGCCTCATTCGCCGGCGCCAAGGACCATCATGTCAAAGGACAGCTTGCCCGGCCTCACGCTCTGCAACAACGCCGCGCTGCGCCGCGCGACGCGCAAGCTCGGCAAGTTTTATGATGATGTGGTGGAGCCATCAGGCCTCAAGGCGACGCAGCAGGGCCTGCTCTACCAGATCCATATCGGCGAGGAGCCGGCGATGGGGGCCATCGCCACGTCGCTGATCATGGACCTGTCGGCGCTCGGCCATACACTGAAGCCACTGATCCGCGACGGCTATGTCGAGACCTTCGCCGATCCGGACGACCGCCGCGTCAAGCGTGTGCGGCTGACGCCGCAGGGGCTGGCCAAGCTCGAGGCGGCGATGAAACTGTGGCAGATCGCCCAGCAGCGTTTCGAGGATGTCGTCGGCAGGGACAAGGCTGAAAAGCTGCGCGCGGCGCTGGATGACATCGCCGCGCTGGATTTTGATCTGCCGCCGGCCCGCTGAGCCGGCCAACGGCTTTCAAAGAGATTACTCGGCAGGCATCTCTACAGGCCGAGCCGCCCGGCGGCCGGCCACCACGATGCCAAGCCCGATGATCGGGAAGATCGCGGCGACCAGGCCAAGATCGGCCGGCGCGCCGTAGCGCAGCACGGCGCCACCGACCACGGCGCCCAGCGCCACGCCGAGATAGAGCGCCGAGGCGTTGAGCGACAGCACGATCGGGGCGGCGTCGGGCGCCAGCTTGATGATGCGGCTGGCCTGCGCCGGCGGGAAGGCCCAGCCGACGATGCCCCACGGCACCATCATCGCCATCAGCGCCGGTCCGGCAATATGCGGCGGCAGAAAGGTCGGGATGACCGACAGCAAGACCAGCATGCCGGCACTCAGCGCCAACGACCAGCCGACGGTGCGGGTCGCGCCGAACCGGTCGGCAGCCTGGCCGCCGCCAATGTTGCCGATGACGGCGCCGACGCCGAAGGCGAGCAGCATGCCGGGCAGCGCGATCTGGCTGAGACCGCCGCCCTCGATGGCAAGCGGCGCGACATAGGCAAAGACGGTGAAGGCGCCGATCAGCGCCAGCACTGTCGTCAACAGGATCGGCATCACGCCGGGACGCAGCGCTGCCGCCAGCCTGCGCTTCAAGGGCAGCCTGGTGCCAACGATGCCCCGCGGCAGCCGGTACCAAAGGATCGCGCCGGCAAGCGCGCCAAGGCCGGCGATGGCAAAAAAGGTTCCGCGCCAGCCGGCAACGGTGGCAACGAGCGCGCCCAGTGGCGCACCCAGGGCAACGGCCACCGTGGTGCCGCCGACGACGACGGCGATGGCACGCGCCCGGTGATGGTCATCGACCAGCGCCACCGCGGTGCCTTGCGCGGTTGCGGCGAACAGGCCCGACGACAGCGCCATGACGATGCGCGCGATCAGCAGCAGTTCGAAGGAGGAACTCAAGGCAGCGGCGACGTTGCCGAGCACGAAGAACACCAGCGTCCACAGGATGACGCGGCGCCGGTCCCACTCGCCTGTCAGCGTCGCCAGGATCGGCGTGCCGATCGCATAGGCGAGCGCAAAGGCGGTGATCAGCGTGCCGGCCAGCGGAATGGAGATACCGGCATCCGCCGCGATGTCGGGCAGAAGGCTGGAGATGACGAAGCCTTCGGTCGAGATCGTGAACGATCCGAGCGCGAGCCAGAAAAGGCGCTTGTCCATGGCGGGATGTCCTTAGTTCAAAAGTTATTGAACAATTGGACATAATAGGGCATCATGTCAATGAAGCCAGGGAAAAATAGCTGAACCTTCCTGACAGCCCTGTGTCAGCACAGGTCGGCGCCAGATGGAGAAAGGTCGCGTGCGGGGCAACAATGATGGATGCGTTGAAATCGGACCCGACTGTGCTTAGTTTCGAGCCATGACCTTGCCACACCCCAATACGGACCAGATCAGCCTGCCGATCGTGCTTGGCGTGCTCGGCGATCCGACCCGGCTCGCCATCGTGCGCTATCTCGCCAGCAAGCAAGGCGTGCCGCTGAACTGCAGCCAGTTCCTCGATTTCGGCTCGAAGACCAATCTGAGCTACCACCTGGCCAAACTGCGCGAGGCCGGCGTCACCCGCGCCGAAGTGGTCGGCACCAACCGCATGATCACACTGCGCCGCGCCGATCTCGACGCCCGCTTCCCCGGCCTGCTCGACAGCGTCATCGCCGCCGCCGGCGACGATCCGGCACTGCCGGCGGTCGGCGGCCACGACATCGAAATCCACGCCTGACCTTGCAGAACTTGGGTTCCTCGCCCCACGGACGTGGGCAAAAGGAAAAGCGGCGTCACACAGGAGCCTTCCGAAAATGCGCATCGCCGTACTCGCCGATATCCACGGCAATGTGCTGGCGCTCGACGCCGTGCTTGATGACCTTCGCCGGCGCGGCGGCGCCGACCTGACCGTCAATCTCGGTGACAGCGTTTCCGGCCCGCTCTGGCCGCGCGAGACGTTTGCGCGGTTGGAGGCGCTGAACCTGCCGACGGTGCGCGGCAACCACGACCGCCGTGTCGCCGCCGACCCCGCTGATGACACCATGTGGCCCTCCGACGTCTATGCGCAGGAGCGGCTGACCGAGGCACAGCGCCAGGTGCTTTTCGCCCAACCGCTGACACTGGAGATCGCACCCGCAATCATCGCTTTCCACGCCCGTCCCGACCATGACGAGAAATATCTCGCCGATACCATCGTCAATGGCCAGCTGGTGCGTGCGCCGTTGGCGGCGATCCGGCGGCGGCTGAAGACGCTCGACCCGGCTTGCCGCATCGCGCTGTGCGGCCACAGCCACCGCGCGGAACTGATCCGCGTCCCCGATGGTCCCGTCATCTTCAATCCGGGCAGCATCGGCTGCCCTGCCTATGACGATTCCACGCCGCCGGCGCATGTCTCCGAGCAGGGCTCGCCGTATGCGCGCTACGGCATCGTCACCTTGGGCAGCAACGGCCAGCCCGACCGCTTCGAGGCCATCGCCGTCGACTACGACCACGAGGCGGCCGCCAGGCAAGCCGAACAGGCGGGCCGGCCGGAATGGGCTCACGCGCTCAGAACAGGGTTCATGCCCCTGCCCGGCTGAACGCTCTTGCGTTCATGCCCGGCTGAACGCTCTTGCGCGTTCATGCCCGTCCAGCTGAGCTGCCTCACGGCCCGGCGGTCCGGGTTGAGGCTGGCGAAACGGCGAGCCGAATTTTCGGGCTTACATGGCGCCGCGTCGTCCCTTATAAAACCGGCCGGGCTTGCGGCGGGCTCGATCCGCCGCGGCACGGTATCAGCGCACGGCCAAACGATGAGGCGCACAGTTACGCTCCGAACAACCCTCCATGCGCTGATTGCGGCTCCGCTGTTGATGACGGCATGGCCGGTGATTGCCCCCGCTATGGCTGAAGATATGGCCCAAGAGGCGCCGGAGCTCGTCATCTCAGTCGTCACCGGCCTGGCACCGGATGACCTTCTCAAAGTCCGCACCACCGCATCGCCGGTCGCCACGGTCGAGGCGCGGCTGAGCAGCGGCGACATGGTCACCAATCTCGGCTGCAACGACATCAACGGCTACAAATGGTGTAAGGTCGAAAGCACGGGCAAGGAGAAGCTGAGCGGCTGGGCGCCGGCGCGCTATCTCATCCCCCTCAATCCGGCCCCCTATGTCGAAGGTGAGACAAGACCGGCCGATGCGCCGGTGGTTGCCTCCACCGGCAGCGCCAATGAGACCGGGCAGGCCTCGGCGCCGGATCAATCCCACGCCACCGGCTCGGCCAACAGCGCGCCGGTCCCGCCGCCCGACCTGACAGCGCGGCTTGGCGGCGCCGGTCCGGCAGCCGAAAGCACGCCAAAATCCGCCGCCGAAATCGGCCGCGCCGCCATGCAGGATGCGTACGTACTGGCGCTGGCGGCGCCCGACGTCCCGCCCGCTTCCGCCCCCGGCGCCAGCGAAATTCCTTGCGCTCGCTATGTCGGCGAGCCGATGACGCGTTGCGGGATCAATGTCGTGCGCAAGGGCAGCGACAATGTGGACGTCACGATCACCTGGCCCGACGGGGGCACGCGCGTCATCGCCTTCGACGCCGGCCGGCCGGCCAGCTCCGACGCGCCCAGCAATTTCCGCTTCACTCGGGAGGGCAGCCTCAACATGATCCGCATCGGCGAGGCCGAGCGGTTTGAGATCACGGATACGCTGGTGTCGGGGAATTAGAATTTATGGGAGTAAGGGAGTAGGGGAATAAGGGAGTATGTTTGGAATGCCCTCGAACCCACCCTACTCCCCTACTCCCCTACTCCCCTACTC